>NZ_WWKH01000395.1:0-4437 GCF_009865595.1 Streptomyces sp. SID1328
CCAGCACAAAACGGGCCCCCGCACGCGAGTGACCGCGTACAGGGGCCCGCCGAACCGACCCGTCAGTGAGGACGGCCCGTCAGGGAACCTCGGGCAACCTACGGAAGGGTCACCCCGTAGTAGCTCAACGCCTCGGTGACAGGCTGGAAGAACGTCGTCCCGCCGGAGGAGCAGTTGCCGCTGCCGCCGGACGTGAGCCCGTACGCGACGCTCCCGCCGTAGAGCGGGCCGCCACTGTCACCGCCCTCGGCGCACACCGTGGTCTGGATGAGCCCGGAAACCACGTCCCCGCCGCCGTAGTTGACGGTGGCGTTCAGCGCGGTGACCCGCCCGCTGTGCGTCCCGGTGGTGGAGCCGCGCCGCGTCACGGTGGTTCCGACCGCCGGAGTGGCCGCGCTGCTGATCGTCTGGCTGCCGACCGCACTCGGGTGCGCGACGGAGGAGTTGGTGTAGCGCACCAGCGCGAAGTCGTTGCCGGGGAAGCTGTACCCGACGTTGGTGCCGAGCACCGTGGTCTTCGCGGAGTTGCTGTACCAGGTGGAGGCGACCTCACCGCAGTGCCCGGCGGTCAGGAAGTAGTACGTGCTGCCGCTGCGGACGTTGAAGCCGAGCGAGCACCGGTAGGAGCCGCCGTAGATGGCGTCACCGCCGGTGATCAGCTTGTTGAACTTGCCGGCCGTCCGCTTGATGGTGAGCCTGTCCGCGCCGGCCTGCCGCTTGATCTTGGCGATCTCGGCCTGGGACACCGTGCTGTCGACGGTGACGAGGACGCGGTTGGTCTTGCTGTCGACGGCCCAGGCGGTGCCGGGGACGTCGGCCTGGCGGACGGAGTCGCTCGCCTTGGTGAGCTGGCCGGCGCTGAACGTGTGGACGTCGCTGGCGTTCGCGGTGGGGGCGGCGAACGCGGCTACGGCGAGAAGGCCGCTGACGGCCGCCGTGAGCTGGGTGCGTCTGGCGATACGGCCTCGGGGAGTGGTGCGCTTGATCCTCACGTGTCGTTCCCTCCTGGGGAATTCGGGGGCCCGCGTGGGGTCGGGGCCCGTGAGGCGCAGTCAGCGGCAGGTCGATCGGACGTGCATGCCCCTGACAAGCGCTGAGGGGGAGTATTCGGCCGAACGACCGGTCGGCACAAGGGTGCCTTTCGGCCGTACACGGCTCAACGATCAGGGGCCCCCCAAACCCTGACGTCCCCTCAGTCACAAGAGCCGACCATCACCCCACACGCCCCACCCCGGATGCCCCCGAGGCCCCTTCCGTCACCCGGACACACCACACATCACCCATCCGCCGCGACAAATCATATTTCACTCTCAGTCAGCAGCCGTATGAGTCGCAGGCCTTGGGGCACAAGGGCTCTCGACGGATCGATCGTGCACCAGTACCGTCACAAACCCCCCGCGCGGCGTCTATCCACTTGGCGCACCGTCCGCATCATGGATGACCATAGGGAAGCGAAGAACAAGAAAGACCGCTGTGAGAGGAGGCGTCCATGGGATCGGTACGCAAGGCGAGTGCGTGGCTCGGCCTCGTCGACGACAACGATGACGAGCGTTACTACGACGACGACTACTCCGAGGGCACGGAGCCCGCTGACGCCTGGGTCACCGACCCGCGGGTGAAGGTGGCCGCGGACACGGCCGAGGACAAGGGCCGCCGCATCGGCACGGTCACCCCGGACAGCTTCCGGGACGCCCGCGCCATCGGCGAACTGTTCCGGGACGGAGTCCCGGTGATCATGAACCTCACGGCGATGGAGGGCGCCGACGCCAAGCGGGTGGTGGACTTCGCGGCCGGGCTCACCTTCGGTCTGCGGGGCACGATCGAGCGGGTGGCGACGCGGGTGTTCCTGCTGACGCCCGCCCACACCGAGATCATCAGTGGCGAACCGGCGGGCCGCCGGGAGGACGGCTTCTTCAACCAGAGCTGAGGCGGGGCCGTTCACCGGCCCCGCCCCCCAGGGGGCTCACCGGAAGGCGTCGAGCCCGGTGAGCGCCTTGCCCAGCACGAGCTGGTGCATCTCCACGGTGCCCTCGTAGGTGAGCACCGACTCCAGGTTCGTCGCGTGCCGCATCACGGGATATTCGAGGGAGATCCCGTTGGCGCCGAGGATCGTCCGCGCGGTCCGGCAGATCTCGATGGCCTCGCGGACGTTGTTCAGCTTGCCGAAACTGATCTGCTCGGGCCGCAGCCGCCCGGCGTCCATCCGCCGCCCCAGATGGTGGGCGAGCAGGATTCCCTTGTGCAGCTCGACCGCCATGTCGGCGAGCTTGGCCTGGGTGAGCTGGAAGCCCCCGATGGGCCGCCCGAACTGCTCCCGCGTCCTCGCATAGTCGAGAGCCGCCTCGAAGCTGCTGCGGGCGGCGCCCATCGAGCCCCACACGATGCCGTACCGGGCGTGCGAGAGGCAGCCGAGCGGTCCGCGCAGCCCGGTGACGCCGGGCAGCACCGCGTCGGCGGGCAGCCGTACGTCGTCCAGCACGAGTTCGCTGGTGACCGAGGCCCGCAGCGACCACTTGTGCTTGATCTCCGGCGCCGAGAAGCCGGGCCGGTCGGTGGGGACGACGAAGCCCCGGATACCGTCCTCGGTGCGCGCCCAGACCACCGCGACCCCGGCGACCGAGCCGTTGGTGATCCACATCTTGCGCCCGCTGAGCACCCAGTCCTCGCCGTCCCGCTTGGCGAACGTACGCATGCCGGCCGGGTCGGAGCCGTGGTCGGGCTCGGTCAGCCCGAAGCAGCCGATGACCTCGCCGGCGGCCATGCGGGGCAGCCACTCGTTCTTCTGCTCCTCGCTGCCGTACCGGTGGATCGCGTACATGGCGAGCGAGCCCTGGACCGAGACCAGGGAGCGGATGCCGGAGTCGGCGGCCTCCAGCTCCAGGCAGGCCAGGCCGTACTGCACGGACGACGCGCCCGCGCAGCCGTACCCGGTCAGGGACATGCCGAGGGCGCCGATCGAGCCGAGTTCGCGGGCCAGCTCCCGGATGCCGGGCAGCTCGCCCTTCTCGTACCAGTCGGCCACGTACGGCAGCACGCGGTCGGCCGCCCAGGAGCGGACGGTGTCGCGGACGGCGAGGTCCTCGGGGTCGAGGAGGTCGTCGAGGCCGAGCGGGTCGGCGGGGTCGAACGCGGGCGGCTTCGGGGACGCGGACATGGGAAACACCCTCCGGCACTCTGCGGCTCAGGACCTGCGGCGCTCGAACTGTGCTGCGTTCAAAAACTAGCACCGCTAGTTACGTATGCCCGGCCGACGTTACGGCCCGAGCGCGCCGCGCGTCCAGAGCGACCGGCCGGAGGTCAGGCGGAGACGGTGGGTTTCCCGGCCGCCCGGGGCGCGGGCAGCTCGCTCTTGGCGAGCGGTACGGGGCTCTCGGCGACCGGTTCCGGTGCCCCGGCGGCCTCCGGGGCGCAGTTCATGACGCGGGGCAGCCGGAGCGCCATCAGCGCGCCGAGCAGCAGCAGTCCGGCGCTGACCAGCAGCGTCACATGCAGCCCGTGCACGAAGGAGTCGCGGGCGGCGGCGCGCAGCGCGGCCCCGGCGGGCCCGCCGAGCCGGGCGGCGACCTCGTACGCCTCGCCCAGGGAGCGGCCCGCGGCCGAGGAGGCGGAGGCGGGGACGCCGGGCACCGAGTCGAGGGCGGGCGCGTAGGCGGCGTTCATCACGCTGCCGAGCAGGGCGATGCCGATCCCGGCGCCCAGTTGGTAGGAGGTCTCGCCGATGGCGGCCGCACCGCCGGCCCGGTCGGCCGGGGCCTCGCTGAGCATGGACTCGTAGGCCCCGAAGAGGGTCGTCTCCAGGCCGAAGCCGAGCAGCACGAAACCGGTGAGGAGCAGCGGGGTGTTGTCGTGGCCGCCCATCGCGGTGAGGGTGACGACGGCCACGGCGGTGAGGACGAACCCGGCGCAGACCATCCGGCGCGGTCCGAGACCGCGCAGTACGCGGGCGCCGGCGAGGCCCGCCGCCATCGCGGCGACGGTCAGCGGGAGCAGCCGCAGCCCGGTCTGGAGCGGGGACAGTCCCAGCACGAGCTGGAGGTACTGCGCGGCGATCAGCTCCAGGCCGACCAGGGCCAGCATGGCGAGCACGATGCAGCCCACCGAGGTGCTGAAGGCGGGCCGCCGGAACATGCTCAGGTCGACCAGCGGGTGGGCGCAGTGCGACTGGCGCCGGACGAAGAGGACGAGCAGGGCCACGCCCACCAGGAGCGGTACCAGGGTGAGCGGGCCGGTCATGTCCTCGCCGCCGCCGAGCCGCTTGACGCCGAGGACGACGCCGAAGAGGCCGCCCGCCGCCATCAGGGCGCCGACGACGTCCCAGGGGCCGTCCCGCTCGCCGCGGGACTCGGGCAGCAGCATCCGGCCGATGGGCAGGCTCACCAGCATCAGCGGGATGTTGACCAGGAAGACCGAGCCCCACCAGAAGTGCTCCAGCAGGAA
>NZ_WWKH01000039.1:0-4623 GCF_009865595.1 Streptomyces sp. SID1328
CCGCAAACGGGTGAGGAGTGACATGAGCATCCGCCTGGTGGAAGACGTGAGCGACGGCACCTGCGTCCTGGACAAGCTCGCCGTCACGCTGACGCCCGCGCTGCCCTGGCTGGGGCACCAGGCCTGCTGGGAGATCAGCGGCCACCTCAAGGAGCCCGTCGACCTGACCAGGGTCACCTGCAAAGCGATCATGAAATTCGGGCCTGTGAAGATGCTCGAGAGAAATTACAGGCTCCCCGACTTGCTCGAGAGCCTGGGCGCGAGGCTCTCGGGTGACCTCCGGCCCGCTGCCGGACCGTGGCGGCAGACAGGTAACCTCCGACTGCCCGAAGCGGTGCCGGTGGCCGAGCACCGCATCCTGCTGCGCGCTCGCACGGACAGCGGACAGAACTTCCTCGCCCTGGACATCGCTCTGAACTTCAGCCATAGATTCCGTCCCACCCCGGCGAACGGCGGAGCAGGCTCACCCGTGTTGCACGGCTCACACCGGCGCTGACCGAGATCGGTGGCCATCGCATTGATCATGACGCCACTCACTGGCTGTCTTTACCCTTGGCCTCGCCGGCGGGCGAGGTACCAGCGTCGGCCAGTGGCGAAGGCGCGCCGTGTCGTGCGAACGGCAGCCATCTGGGTGGCAAGGTGGAGTTGATGATGCCAGGGCTGCTGGCCACCGTGGCGTACCGACATGGCGTGCGCGAAGGCCACAGCATCGCGGTCGGCGTATTGGTCCAGGTGCTCGAACCACGCCATGCTGGTTCGCGCGGCCGCCTGCACCGGATGGAGTTCCGCGCGGCGATGGCGGTCGTACTCCCGCAGCGCGTCCTCCACATCGAGGTATTCCTGCAGGCTGTGGGCGAGGACGATCGCGTCGATGATTGCCAGTCTGGTGCCCGAGCCCAGCGTGAAGTGGGTGGTATGGGCAGCGTCGCCGACGAGTACCGTCGTGCCGTGGTACCAGGTCCTGTTGGTCACGTGTGTGAAGCGCTGCCAATGCGGCGATGCGTTCCGTGATCGGCTGATCAGGCGGTGGCCTTCGAGCGTGTTTTTGAAGATGTCCTCCAGCAGTCGCATTCCCTGGTCGTGGGCCAGCTCGTCGAGTCCCAGACCGTGCCAGGTTTGCGGTGAGCATTCGACGATGCAGGTGCTGACTCCAGCGACCGACGGGTAGGCGTGAAACCAGATCCATCCGGGAGACGTCCGCTCGAAGTTGAACACGAAACTGCGGAAGGCCTGGTCCGTGCCAAGCCAGATGTAGCGATTGAGACCGACCTCGATGCGTGTTCCGAACGCTGCGCTTTGTCCACGGATTTGGCTGTTCGCACCGTCGGCGGCAACGAGGAGGTCCGCCTCGGGAAGCGTCGAGGCATCTGCGACTCGGTGGCCGTATCGGACGTCGACGCCGAGTTGCGTGGCACGCCGGGCCAGGACATCGAGCAACGCGGATCGGCTGATGCTGTATCCGTAACCCCCGAAGTACGCCGTCTGCTCGCCGCCAGAGCCGTGCACCCGCACCTCCTGGTCCTGCCACAGCACGGACTTGGCGGTAACTTCCCGGGCGCTTTCCGGGTCATTGCGATAGAGGACGTCCAACAGGTCGTCCCAGTACACGACGCCCCAGCCGTAGGTCGCCGCGGGCGGGTCGCGGTCGTACACGGTGATCTCGTGCCCGGCATCGCGCAACTTGGCCGAGATGGCGAAGTACAGTCCCGCAGGCCCCGCACCGACACAGACGATTTTCACCGCCGCGCACCGCCCGTCCACCGGTCGAAGGGGAGGCCTGCCGCACCAGAGCGGTCCGGATGCCCGAGTTGGCCGGGCATCCGGATGCAGCACTCACGCAACTGCCGCACGTTGATCGTGAGCTCACTGCGCTGGAGCGTCAGTAACCACGCCCGCCGCCGTGATCACCGCCACCGTGGTCGCCGCCGCGGTGATCACCACCGCGGTGGTCGCCGCCGTGGTCACCACCGAAGCCGTGACCGAAGCCGTGACCGAAGCCGAACCCGTGACCGAAGCCCCAGCCGTCGCCGGAGTGGCCGCCGTCTCCCCAGCCCCAGCCCCAGCCGTCGCCGAAGGAGCATCGATCTCCCCAGCCCCAGCCCCAGCCGCCGCCGAAGAAGCAGCGATCTCCCCGGCTCGTGCTGTCGTAGGAGGGAGACGAAGCGACATGTGACGACGAGGGGAAAGTGGCCGCGCTGGCAGCGCCGGCTCCGGCCGCGATGGCAAAGAGGGGAGCCGTGCACACCGCGGCGGCTATGCGCCGAATCTTGCTCGTAGTTGCGCGCATCTTATGTGCCCCCTTCCGGGGGTCGAAACAGGGAACTCGGGCGCTCACGAGGAACGCCTGCACGCGTCAGATCCTGCGCGCGGGTCCGGCGCGCGGTGATCCACTCGCCGGAGGTACTGAACGAGTGACAGCAGTTTCCAGGCAGGCTTGCGGATCTTACTATTGAGTACAAGCGAGGCTTTACGGTACGAAACGCCCCGTTTCATTAACCTTGGCTCGTTTTGCGGACGAAGTCAACGGGGTCAGTGACTCACATAGGGAGGCATGCGGTGGACGCTCCCAGGTCGCAGCACGGCCGTCCAGACACGATGATTCCTGCGTACGCCGAGCCCGACCGCATCACGCATGACTCGCGGCGGCGCAGCCAGGGGTCTCACAAAGCGGTCCTCAGGGCCACGAAAGACCTCCTCGGTGAGGTCGGATACCAGCGGCTCGCCTTCGATGGCATCGCCCGGCGGGCCGGCGTCAGCAAGGCCACCATCTACCGGTGGTGGCCGAACAAGGCCGCACTCGTGATCGAATCCCTCCGTGGGGAAGTCCCCCTGCCTGCCATCGAGGAGACCGGTGATCTGGAAGCCGACCTGCGCACCGCCGTCCGTCTGACCATCGACCTCGTCTCCGCCATGCCCACCTGCCTGATCCTTCCGGCGCTTCTCGCCGACGTGATCGAGGATCCCACCGGCACCGGTGCCTTCGCCGAGCTCATCGAACCCCGCCGCGCTTCGGTCGTGAACCTGCTGGAGCGGGCCCGCCTCGCAGGCCGGTTGCCGTCGGACACCGATACGTCACTGATGGTCGACATCTACTCCGGAACGGTCGTGTACCTGGCCGCGGTGAACCGCATTGCGCCGGATGAGGCGGTGGTCGACCAGCTCGTCAGCCTCCTCTTGCACGGCCGTCTCCCGGTCTCCCAGGAACTCGCCCCCGCAGACTGGGAAGGACCGCAGAGCGGCGAAGCCGGCCCCGCGTAGAAGTCGCCCCCCCCGGCGGGGACGATCCCTGCCGCCGGTTCCGTAGGCCGCGTCATCAGAGGTCATCTCACCTGCCGGCGGGTGCGCAGCTGGTGCGGACGTCGTCGGTGCGGGCGGTGGCCGAGGCAGTCGGGCAGGCGATGGCGACCCAGGGCGCGGTGTGTGTCTTCGGCAATCCGGGCCGGGGCAAGACCGCCGCCGGGTCAGGCGTACGCCCCGGACGGCGCGATGCGGGTGACGCTTCGTCGAGCCCTACCCGCATCAGCAGAACGGTCGGAACTCCTTGAAGTTCGGCGTCGGGCGCGGATCTGGTAGCCGGTAGGCGCCGGTCCGCGGCCGACTGCTGGCCGGCTCGGCACTCCCGTTGGCCAGAGCGCCCGGTATCGGACGCCACCCCAGATTGGTCTCGAAGTACGCCACGGCAGCGCCGACCGATGGCCACCAGACGTCGTCGAGCAGCACGATGCCGCCAGGTCGGACGATCTCGCCCAGGAAGTGAAGGTCGACGAACACGTTGTGGAAGTGGTGGCTGCCGTCGACGAACGCTGCGTCCGCGGCGAAACCCGCGTCGGCCAACCGGGCAAGGAACCGCTGCGATGGTTCGGTCACCAGCTCGACGACGTCGCCCAGGCCGGCGCTGCGGAGCAGCTCCCACCCGACACCGTCGTACGCCGTGTACTGGAACGGGTCGACAACCACATGCCGCGGATTCCGTGAACCGGTGCGCAGCAGCGCCTCGCTGATCGCCAGCGCCGAGCTGGCATAGGCGAGCCCGATCTCGACGACCGTGCCGACTCGCTCTTCCACAAGGAGGTCACGTACCTGATCACAGTCGCGCTCCGCCAGCGTGACGGTGGCGAAGTCCGGAGCGCCATCGGGACTCCGCGGCGGCCCGTGCTCGGCGAGCTCGCGGCGTACGGCGGCCACTCGATCTGGCCACTCGCCTGTGGCTCCGTCCGGTCGCACGATCGAGTTCACCAGGCACACTCCTTTTGGCTGAGGGCACGGGACATGGCCAACTGTGACACTCGGCGCGGCTAACGCTGGGAGGGGGTTTGTTGGTGTGCCGGGTGTTTGTCGGCCTGCGATGTGGTGGGTTCGTCGAGAGAGGCCGGGTGGACGGTTCCAGCGGGCAGTTCGGGCTGGGAGCTGGGGTTGTGCCGTTGCGTGCTGAGTGGGACCAGGCTCGTCGTGGGTTTCATCAGCGCGTAACGGCTCGGTCGGCTCTTGTGCTGGTCAGTGTTGTTTCACCTGTTCGGTGGCTGGGTGTTGGCCGACCGTGGGGCCCTGGCCCCCGGCCCCCGAGGCGTGAATCTACCCATGGCCAGCGGTCCCGAGATCCACGAGTGCGGCGCCCGGCGACCG
>NZ_WWKH01000396.1:0-5702 GCF_009865595.1 Streptomyces sp. SID1328
GAGGGCGGCGGCCAGCGCCCGCCGGACAGAACGCCGGCGTCTGCCGCCGGCCGGGGAAGTGCCGGAGGTTTCACTCATGGGGGTGCCTTCCGGGGTACGGGATGAGGTGCGGGGACCCCGCGAGCCTCTTGAGAGCGCTCTCAGGGTGGGCACAATGTGCCCCCCGCTCCTGCGGGCGTCAAGGGTTGAAGCAGGGAAACTCCTTATGGGACAGGGGAGTTCACTGTCCGAAGGCGGGCTTACCGGTGTGGATCGCGTGCTCAGCAGGACGCGCGGCCCCGACTTCCCCCCGCCCCCGCGTGCCATGATCGGAGCAGGCGTGCCGAAAGGGTGAGACATGAGGCTGACGATTCTGGGGGGCGGCGGGTTCCGGGTGCCGCTCGTGTACGGCGCGCTGCTGGGCGACCGGGGTGAGGGGCGGGTGACCGAGGTCGTCCTGCACGACGTCGACGCCGGGCGGCTGGACGCGGTGACGCGAGTGCTGGCCGAGCAGGCGGACGGGATGCCGGACGCGCCCGTGGTGCGGGCGACCACCGATCTCGACGACGCGCTGCGCGGGGCCGACTTCGTGTTCTCCGCGATCCGGGTCGGCGGGCTGCGCGGGCGGGCCGAGGACGAGCGGGTGGCGCTGGCCGAGGGGGTGCTCGGGCAGGAGACCGTGGGCGCGGGGGGCATCGCGTACGGGCTGCGGACCGTGCCCGTCGCCGTCGACATCGCCCGGCGGGTGGCCCGGCTCGCGCCCGACGCCTGGGTCATCAACTTCACCAACCCTGCCGGACTGGTCACCGAGGCCATGGCCCGGTACCTCGGCGACCGGGTCATCGGTATCTGCGACTCCCCGGTCGGCCTCGGCCGCCGTGTCGCCCGTGCCCTCGGTGCCGACCCGGGCGAGGCGTTCGTCGACTACGTCGGCCTCAACCACCTCGGCTGGGTACGCGGCCTGCGCATCGCCGGACGCGACGAACTGCCGCGCCTGCTGGCCGACCCGGACCGCCTCGGCTCCTTCGAGGAGGGGCGGCTGTTCGGCCCCGAGTGGCTGCGCTCCCTCGGCGCGATCCCCAACGAGTACCTGCACTACTACTACTTCAACCGCGAGACCGTACGCGCCTACCAGGAGGCCGAGCAGACCCGAGGCGCCTTCCTGCGCGACCAGCAGTCCCGGTTCTACACCGACGCGCTGCGCCCCGGCGGGTCCGCGCTGCGGGCCTGGGAGCACACCCGCGCCGAGCGCGAGGCCACGTACATGGCGGAGAACCGGGAGAGCGCCGGGGCCGGGGAGCGCGAGGAGGAGGATCTGTCGGGCGGGTACGAGCAGGTGGCGCTCGCCCTGATGCGGGCCGTCGCCCGCGACGAGCGCACCACCCTGATCCTCAACGTCCGCAACCGCTCCACGCTCACCGCGCTGGACGCGGACGCGGTGATCGAGGTGCCCTGCCTGGTCGGCGCGGACGGCGCGCACCCGCTGGCCACCGACCCGCTGCCGGGACACGCCACCGGGCTGGTCTGCTCGGTCAAGGCGGTGGAGCGGGAGGTGCTGGCCGCCGCCGAGTCGGGATCGCGGGAGACGGCTGTGAAGGCGTTCGCGCTGCATCCGCTTGTCGACTCGGTCAGCGTGGCCCGCAGACTGGTCGACGGTTACACCGCGGCCCACCCGGAGCTGGCGTATCTGAAGTGAACACGGGTGGGGGCCGCTCCGCCGAGCGGCCCCCACGCGGGTCGTACGAGGCTCAGCCGGTGAAGCCGGCCGTGATCGAGGTGAACTGCCAGTTGCTCTGGTTGATGCCGGAGCAGTTGCTCACGACACCGCCGCCGGCGCACGGCCGGTCCCGGTTGACAGCCCAGTAGGCGAGCCGGGCGATGTGGTGCGAGTTGCTCCAGTCGCGGATCTTGGTCCAGATCTCCGGCGTGGTGTTCTCCTGCTGGTCGGACAGACCGTTCATGCCGGAGATGCCGATGTGGGAGTACGCGGTCGCGTCGTCCCAGCCGAAGGTCGACTTCAGCTTGGCCTTCAGACCCTCGGCCGCGTTCACCGTGTTGCCGTACATGTCCGAGCCGCCGCCGAAGTCGAACGGCATGATCGTGAACACGTCGATGTCGGCGCCGATCGACTTGGCCTGCTCGATGAGCCGGTTGCCGTAGTAGGTCGGGCCGGTGGTCGTGGTGCCGAAGGTGACGATGGTCTTCAGGCCGGGGTTGTTCGCCTTGACCGTCTTCAGCGCGGTGAGGATCTTCGCCTGCACGGCCTCGTTCTCGAACTCGTCCGTGTTCTCGATGTCCATGTCGATCGATTTCAGCGAGTAGGCGTCGATCACCTTCTGGATCGCGCCGGCCAGCGCGCCCGCCGAGGAGCAGTTGGCGCCGAGCTTGCTGCCCTGCCAGCCGCCGAAGGAGGGCACGATGTCACCGCCGGCCGAGCGGATCTGGTTGATCGCACTCTGGTCGGCCCCGCCGGTGAGCGGCCGGCTGCCGTCCCACGCCGGGTTGCAGCCGCCGGAGTCCAGCACGAACGCCATGGTGAACCACTTCACCCCGGTCGCGTTCATCACCGTCGCCGGGTTCGGCGGGTCGCCCCAGCCCTCGTACAGATACGGCGCGGCCTGCTTGAAACCGGTGCCGCCGCCCGACCCCGCGCTCGTCGTCACCGAGACCGAGTTGGAGGCGCCGGAGGTGTTCCCGGCCGCGTCCCGTGCCTTCACGGTGAAGGTGTAGGCGGTGCTCGGCGAGAGCCCGCTGACCGTGGCCGTCGTCCCGGAGACGCTGAGCACCTGGTTGGAGCCGCTGTAGATGTCGTACGCGGTGACGCCCACGTTGTCGGTGGCCGCGTTCCACTGCAGCGAGACGCTGCCCGAGGTCTTGCCGGTCGAGGTGAGGCCGGTCGGTGTGCTCGGCGCCTGGGTGTCACCGCCGCCCCCGCCGCCCGGCCCGTCCAGGCTGATGTCGTCCGCCTGGTAGGAGCCCTGCGCGTACCAGCCGTGCACGTACACGGTCGCGCTGGTCTGCGAGGCGCCGGTGGTGAAGGAGACGGTGAGCTGGCTGTACGCCGACGGGGACGAGGTCCAGGTCGAGGCGCCGCCGTCCACCCCGAGGTAGACGTACGAGCCGCGGACCCAGCCGCTGAGGGTGTACGCGGTGTTCGGCTTCACGGCGACGGTCTGCGCGCACTGCGCGGTGTCGCTCGAACTCACCGCGCCCTGCAGCGCCTTGGAGCCGCCGTGCACGGGGGAGGAGACGACCGAGCCGAGGTTGCCGGAACAGGTCCACGGGGACAGGCCGCCCGACTCGAAGCCGGGGTTGGTGAGCACGTTGGCCGCCTCGGCGGTGCCCGGCAGGGCGACGGCCCCGCCGAGTGCCAGGGCGGCGGTGCCGACCAGGGCGAGAAGCCGGCGTCTGGGACGCCCGAGAATGTGTCGCACGCGATCTCCCTGATGGTATGGGGGCGTTCGGGAGTGCACCGGGGTGCGGGAAGTGCGGAACGAGCCTGCGGAGAGTGCGCCCCCCAAAGTGGTATGGACCAATCCAACTGTCAAGGGACAGCGCGGGATTGGTCCATACCGGGATGGTGACGGAGTACTACAGCGGCAGCGCGGCTCCGGCTCCCGCCGCTGCGGCGGCCGACGCGGCGAGCGGGGCGGTGGGCGCGGGCAGGCGTACCTCCGCCTCCTCGGGCTCCTGCTCGGTGAGCGTCGGCGGGCCCAGCGGGCGCGGCCCGGAGACCACCGCGTAGTCTTGGCCCAGGAACGGCGGCTCGACAGTGCCCGGGTCCTCACCCAACGCCAACTGCACGGCGGCCCAAGGGGCGTTGACCCCGCACAGGGAGAGCTGGTGCAGCCCGCCGGCGGCACGGGTGTTCACGTCGAGCAGCACCGGCCGGTCGCCCAGCATGCGGAACTGGATGTTGGACAGGTAGTGCAGCCCGAAGCCCTCCGCGATCAGCCGGGCCGGCTCCAGCCAGCGCTCGTCCAGGGTGAAGCCGCGCCGCCGGCCGTTCTTGGTGCGGCCCACCATCAGCCGGATCCGGTTGTCCGGGCCGGTCAGGCAGTCCACCGACACCTCCGGCTGCTCCAGCCTGGGCATCACCAGCAGGTCCACCGGCTCCTCGGCCTCCCGCAGCGCCGACACCGCCAGATCGAGCTGCACGTACGGGCTCGGGAAGCCGCTCAGGTGGGCCACCGAGAAGGGCGAGCGGGTGATCATCCGGAAGCCGACGCCGCCCGCACCGGAGGCGGGCTTGAAGCACGCCCGGTATCCGGCCGCCTCCAACTCCTTCACTGCTGTCAGAAGTTCGTCCGCCGTACGGACCCGGAACCACGGCGGCACCGGCACGCCCACCGAACGGACCGCCTCGTACGCGGTCACCTTGTCCTCGAACACCGCCACCGCCTCCGGCGTCGGCGCCAGCAGGGCCGTGCCCGCCGCGGCGAAGTCGGCGCGGTGCGCCACGATCGCCGCCTGGTGCAGCCGGGGCACGAAGACATCGATGCCACGCCGGGCGCACTGGTCGAGCGCGTACTCGACGTACCCGGCCGGGGACAGCCCCTCCGGCTCCAGCGCGGCGGTGTCGGCGGCGGCCAGCACGGGGGAGTCCGGGTCACCGTGCGTCGCGTGGATCTCCACGGCGCGGTCGCTCGGGTTTCTCCGGAGCTGATCCATGAAGAACACGTTCTCCGCGTACGTGCGGTTGAGCCATACGCGTACGCGAGAGACCATGCGGGCCGCCTTTCGGAGGTTTTCGGGCAGGACTCAGCGGTCCGCGCCCGGACAGTAGGAAGGAAGGGTCACCAAACCGCCCTAAGAAAAGGGGTGTTGGGCGGCGAGTGATGGGGCGATCATACGGCCTGCGCGGAGTGGTTCGTGCAACGCGGGTGTTACGGATTCGCCGGGCGCGCCGGCACCGGAAGAGGGCCGCTCTTGCCCGTGCCCCGGCGATGTGCTGTCGTGGTGCCGCACCGCAGTGTCGTGGGAGGTCGGGTACCGGGTGATCGAGGAGCTGCTGCCGGACACGGTGGTCGCCGTGGAGTCGTACGGCGTCCCCGACGACGACCCGGACACCGCGCTCTTCCCCGAGGAACGGGCACTGGTGGACCGCGCGGTCGCCAAGCGGCGCCTGGAATTCACCTCGGCGCGGGTCTGTGCCCGGCGCGCGATGGAGAAGCTCGGCCGGGCGCCCGCCCCCGTGCCGACCGGCGAGCGCGGCGCGCCCGTCTGGCCGGACGGCCTGCTCGGCAGCATGACCCACTGCGACGGCTACCGGTGCGCGGCCCTGGCCCGCACCGGTGACCTCGCGTCCCTCGGTATCGACGCCGAGACGCACGCACCGCTGCCCGAGGGCGTCCTCGACTCCATCTCGCTGCCCGCCGAACGCGACCGCCGGCGGGCGCTGGCCGCCGCCCGGCCCGGTGTGCACTGGGACAGGCTGCTGTTCAGCGCCAAGGAGTCCGTCTACAAGGCGTGGTTCCCGCTGACCCGCGCCTGGCTGGACTTCTCCGAGGCTGACATCGACCTGGTCCCCACACACGACGACCGGGGTACCTTCCACGCCCGGCTGCTGGTGCCGGGCCCTTCGGTGGGTGGCCACCGCGTGACCGGATTCGACGGCCACTGGCGCACCGGCGACGGGCTGGTCCTGACGGCGGTGACCGTCCCGGCCGCTTAGGGCCTGTTCGGCGGATCAGGGGGCGGGGAAGCAGCGGTGCCGATCGACC
>NZ_WWKH01000397.1:0-3960 GCF_009865595.1 Streptomyces sp. SID1328
GCGTGCCAGGCGTCGCGAGCCAGGCGGGACTTTGCGGACACGCCCTAAGGTGCCCGCATGACTTCTGCGGCTTATCTCTCCGGGTTGTTCGCGCTGGACGGGCGCGTCGCCGTCGTGACGGGGGGCAGTTCCGGGATCGGCCGGGCGATCGCCGAGGCGCTGGCGCGGGCCGGGGCCTCGGTGGTGGTCGTGGCGCGGGGCAAGGAGGCGCTGGAGGCCACCTGCGCCCAGCTCGCCGGACTCGACTGCCGTGCCGGGTGGGTGAGCGCCGACCTGAGCACACGGGACGGGGTGCGGGCCGCCGCAGAGGAGGCGGCCGGGGTGTTCGGCGAGCCCGACATCCTCGTCAACTGCGCCGGGATCAATCTGCGGCCCCCCTTCAGCGAGTTGAGCGACGAGGAGTGGGACCTCACCCTCGCCGTGAACCTCCGGGCACCGCATCTGCTGAGCCGGCGTTTCGGGCCCGGCATGGCCGAGCGGGGCTTCGGACGGATCGTCCACATCTCCTCCCAGCAGGCACACCGCGCCTTCGTCCGCTCGGGGGCGTACGGCGTGTCCAAGGGCGCGCTGGAGTCGCTCGCCCGCTCCCAGGCCGAGGAGTGGTCGCCGTACGGCGTCACCGTCAACACGCTGGTGCCGGGCTTCGTGATGACGCCGCTCAACGCGCGGCTGTCGTCCGACCCGGAGAAGGTGGCGGCACTGGCCGCGCGGACGATGGTGGGGCGCAACGGTCTCGCCGAGGACTTCGCGGGCGCCGCCGTCTTCCTGGCGAGCCGCGCCTCGGGTTACGTCACCGGCCAGTCCCTCTTCGTGGACGGCGGGTTCTCGGTGCACTGAGAAGACAGGTGTGCCGAAAAGCCGCCCCGTCCGGCCGAGTCCAGGAACATCACGGCGCCCCCGTTCGCTGTATCGGGTATGACCGACGAGTACCGCACCGAGCACGACTCCATGGGCGAGGTCCGCGTCCCCGCCCACGCCAAGTGGCGCGCGCAGACCCAGCGCGCCGTCGAGAACTTCCCCGTCTCCGGGCAGCGTCTGGAGCGGGCGCACATCGAGGCGCTGGCCCGGATCAAGGGCGCGGCGGCGAAGGTGAACGCCGACCTCGGCGTGCTGGACCGGGACGTGGCCGACGCGATCCAGGGGGCGGCCGCCGAGGTCGCGGACGGCACCTGGGACGAGCACTTCCCGGTGGACGTCTTCCAGACCGGCTCCGGCACCTCCTCCAACATGAACGCCAACGAGGTCATCGCCACCCTCGCCGGCGAGCGCCTCGGCCGGGACGTGCACCCCAACGACCAGGTGAACGCCTCCCAGTCGTCCAACGACGTCTTCCCGTCCTCGATCCACATCGCGGCCACCGCGGCCGTGGTCCACGACCTCATCCCCGCCCTGGAGCACCTCGCCGCAGCCCTCACCCGCAAGGCGGAGGAGTTCGCGGACGTGGTGAAGGCGGGGCGCACGCATCTGATGGACGCGACCCCCGTGACGCTGGGTCAGGAGTTCGGCGGCTACGCGGCGCAGGTGACGTACGGCGTGGAGCGGCTGCGTTCCTCGCTGCCCCGGCTGGCCGAACTCCCGCTCGGCGGCACGGCGGTGGGCACCGGGATCAACACTCCGCCCGGCTTCTCGGCGGCCGTGATCGAGGAGGTGGCGCGGGCGACCGGGCTGCCCTTCACCGAGGCCCGCGACCATTTCGAGGCGCAGGGCGCGCGCGACGGGATCGTGGAGACCAGCGGCCAGCTGCGGACCATCGCGGTCGGCCTGACGAAGATCGCCAACGATCTGCGCTGGATGTCCTCCGGCCCGCGCACCGGCCTCGCCGAGATCCGGCTGCCCGACCTCCAGCCGGGCTCCTCCATCATGCCGGGCAAGGTCAACCCGGTCGTCCCGGAGGCGGTGCTGATGGTCGCGGCCCAGGTCATCGGCAACGACGCCACCATCGCCACGGCCGGCGCCGCCGGGAACTTCGAGCTGAACGTGATGCTCCCGGTCATGGCGAAGAACGTGCTGGAGTCGGTGCGGCTGCTGGCCAACGCCTCCCGCCTGCTGGCCGACCGCACCGTCGACGGCATCACCGCCGACCGCGAACGCGCCCGCGAGTACGCCGAGTCCTCTCCCTCGGTCGTGACCCCGCTCAATCGCTATGTGGGGTACGAGGAGGCCGCGCGGATCGCCAAGAAGTCCCTGGCGGAGCGGAAGACCATCCGTGAGGTGGTGCTGGAGGAGGGCTATGTGGAGCGCGGCGACCTGACGCTGGAGCAGTTGGACGAGGCGCTGGATGTCCTGCGGATGACGCGCCCGTGACGTCCCGCGAACGGCACCGCCGATTTCCCGCCACCTGTCCGGAAGGGTGACGCGCACCGCAGCATCGGGTGCTTCCGGCACCTAATATCTGTCCATGACGGACGACGAAGCGGTGAGACGAGCGGAAGCGGGCCCGACGGCGGCGTACTGGACCCCCGGCACCCCGATCCTGTGGCGGTACCGGGAGAACGCGGGCGACGCGTTCCACATCGCGCGTCCCGTCACCGTCGTCCGGGACGACGCCGAGCTGCTCGCCGTATGGCTGGCCCCCGGTACCGAGTGCGTCAAGCCGGTGCTGGCCGACGGCACCCCGGTCCACCTGGAGCCGCTGGAGTCCCGCTACACCAAGCCGCGCGTGGTGCGGCGGGACCGCTGGTTCGGCACCGGGGTGCTGAAGCTGGCCCGGCCCGGCGAGCCCTGGTCGGTGTGGCTGTTCTGGGAACCGGGCTGGCGCTTCAAGAACTGGTACGTCAACCTGGAGCAGCCGCTGGCCCGTTGGGCCGGCGGGGTCGACTCCGAGGACCATTTCCTGGACATCTCCGTCCACCCGGACCGCACCTGGCACTGGCGGGACGAGGACGAGTTCGCCCAGGCGCAGCGGGACGGCCTGATGGACGCGGAGACCGCCGCGCGGGTGAAGTCGGCGGGACGGCGGGCGGTGGAGGTGATCGAGGCGTGGGGCTCTCCGTACACCGACGGCTGGCAGCACTGGCGGCCCGATCCATCCTGGTCGGTGCCCGCGCTCCCGGAGGACTGGGACCGTACGCCCGCGCACGTGTCCTCATGAGACCCTTGATGCGCCCCCGGACCACAACCGTAGGATCGTCCTCCGCAAGGGCACCGAGGTACAACTGCCGGAGTCTGCGCAGAGCCTGACCATATGTCACCGAGGGGCGGCAGCACGTGAGCGAGGGGTACGAGGCGGGCGGCGGCGCGGGGTTCACCCGCTCGGCGGAAACCACCGCTGACCACGCGGGAATTCCGTTCCTGGGACACGTAATCCGGGTATCGGGACTTCGGCGGCCTCTCCTGCGCGCCCGGCGCGCAGCCCCGGACGGACGGATTCGACACGCGTGACGGAGCAGCCCACTTCCTCCTGCGGACGCCCCCAGCCGGGCGTCGACCCCGCCGTGCGCGGGGCGCTGCTGGGCGCACCGGCCCAGACCCGGGGCGGCGCGGGCACGGGGAAGAACAAGAAGAAGGAGCGCCCAGTCAACGGCCCTGAGCACTCGCAGCCTGCCGCCGCCGAGCCCATGGGGGAACCTCCCGCGCGCGCGAAGTCCAGCGTGGGGGAACACCGTCCGAGGCCCGCGCCGGAGTCCATTCCCGCCCAGCCGGGCGCCGAGAAGGAGCGCGCACCGGGCGGCCAGGAGCGGCGTACCGGCCGCGGTGGCCCGCCCGGACGCCCGATGCCGATGCGCCGCGACGGCGACCGGCTGCGGTTCGTCGGCGCGGCCACCCGGCGCATCGCGCGCGGCCTCGACCTGGACGAGATCGTCATGGGTCTGTGCCGCGCCACCGTGCCCACCTTCTCCGACGCGATCCTGGTCTACCTGCGCGACCCGCTGCCGGTCGGCGACGAGCGGCCCACCGGGCCGGTGGTGCTGCGGCTGCGCCGCACCGACCGCATTCCGGACGAGCGGGAGGCCGAGGGCC
>NZ_WWKH01000398.1:0-5519 GCF_009865595.1 Streptomyces sp. SID1328
GTGCGGCGCCGCCCCGAGCCCCGGCAGCAGCACGGGGGCGGCCACCCTGAGGCGCGCCGCGATCTCGGCGGGCGCGGCCCCGCTCTGCACCAGCTCCAGCACCTCCTGGGCGAGCCGGCGCCGTACCGTACGGGCGGCGTCGCGCCGGTCCCGCTCGACGGCGATCAGCTGGGTGACGCCCCGGAGCAGGTCGAGCCGCTCCTCGGGCCAGTCGGCGGCGTCCGCCTCGACGGCCAGCAGCCAGTCCGACAGCACGGTCTCCCGTACGTCCGGCACGGCCTGCGGCGCGCGGCCGGAGGAACGGACCGGGAACAGGGAGTAGGTGACGCCGTCGAGCTGCACCCGGTGCGGCCCGCGCCGCCCGGTGCGTACGGCGGCCAGGTGCTCGGCGGCGAGCCGTGCGCAGGTCTCCGGCGGCAGCGCCGGGCCGGCGACCTTGGACCCGGCGATCAGGCGGCCCGTGGGGGAGAGCACCCAGGCGCGCAGGTCGAGGTCGCTGCCCAGCAGGTCGAGGACCACGTCAGGGCCGCCGCCCGCCGGGCCGGAGGTCATCATGCGCCGGTGCCGGTCCACCACGGCGGCCAGGTCACCGGCGCGCTCGCCGGAGACCTGGCGCACCACGTGCTCGGTGATGGTGGCGAAGGCCACCGACTCGTGCACCGCGAACAGCGGCATCCGGTGCTGGGCACAGGCCACCACCAGGTCCTCGGGTATGTCCCCCAGCTCGGCCTCCCCGGCGGCCAGGGCGGTGACCCCGGCCTGTACCAGGAGGCGGACGAACGGCTCGGAGTCGGCGGCGTCCCGGCGCCAGGCCAGGCCGGTGAGGACCAGCTCGCCGCCGGAGAGGTAACGGCTCGGGTCCCGCAGGTCGGTCGTCATGACCCCGCGGACCGTACGGTCCAGTTCGTCCTCGCCGCCGAGCAGCCGCAGCCCCAGCGCATCGGTGTCCAGCAGTGCGCGCAGCCGCATCTCGTCGCCGCCGTTCTGTATCGAAACTCTTCGTGATCTGGATGGGTGACGGAGGCGGAGCCGGCGCGGGACGCGCGGGCCGTGCCCCGCACCTGTGGTGTCTCCTGTGTTTCCGGAGGAAAACGGAGGGGTTGCGGAGGGCCTTCGTTCATACGAATCTACAAGATGACCGCCGTGGCCAGCCAACTCCTTCGGGTTTTCGGTGACTGACACCGTTGGAAGAAGGACCGGTGTACTGACTTCACGAGCCCCGTGTCATGAGACGGAAGAAGAGAGCCGGGCCATGGAATTCCTTCGCCCCGCAAGCTGGCAGGAGGCGCTCGCCGCGAAGGCCGAGCACCCCACCGCCGTGCCGATCGCCGGGGGCACCGATGTGATGGTGGAGATCAACTTCGACCACCGCCGCCCCACCCACCTCCTGGATCTCACCCGCATCGGCGAGCTGACCGAGTGGGAGACCGGCACGGACTCCGTACGCCTGGGCGCCTCCGTCCCGTACGCCCGGATCATGCGCCACCTGCGGGCCGAGCTGCCCGGTCTCGCGCTCGCCGCGCACACCGTCGCCTCCCCGCAGATCCGCAACCGGGGCGGGGTCGGCGGCAACCTCGGCACCGCCTCGCCGGCCGGGGACGCCCACCCGGCGCTGCTCGCGGCCGGGGCCCAGGTCGAGGCGGAGTCGGCGGCGCGCGGCACCCGGCTCATCCCCGTCGACGCCTTCTACACCGGGGTCAAGCGCAACGCCCTGGAGCCCGACGAGCTGATCCGCGCCGTCCGGATCACCAAGGCGGACGGCCCCCAGCAGTACTCCAAGGTGGGCACCCGCAACGCCATGGTCATCGCCGTGTGCGCCTTCGGCCTCGCCCTGCACCCCGAAACCCGTACCGTCCGCACCGGCATCGGCTCCGCCGCGCCCACCCCGATCCGGGCCGAGGTGGCCGAGCAGTTCCTCAACTCCGCGCTGGAGGAAGGCGGGTTCTGGGAGAGTGGACAGATCATCGCGCCCTCGGCCGTGAAGCAGTTCGCCGCCCTGTGCGCCGCCGCCTGCAACCCCATCGACGATGTGCGCGGCACCGCGGACTACCGGCGCCACGCGATCGGCGTGCTGGCCCGCCGCACGCTGATGTGGGCGTGGGAGTCCTACCGGGGCGGACGCCGGGCCACCGAAGGAGCCGCGTGATGCGCGTCAGTCTGACCGTCAACGGACGCCCGCAGCAGGCCGACGACGTCTGGGAGGGCGAGTCCCTGCTCTACGTGCTGCGCGAACGCCTCGGCCTGCCCGGTGCCAAGAACGCCTGCGAACAGGGCGAGTGCGGCTCCTGCACCGTCCGTCTGGACGGCGAACTGGTCTGCGCCTGCCTGGTCGCGGCCGGACAGGCCGAGGGCCGCGAGGTCGTCACCGTGGAGGGCCTGGCCGACCACGCCGAAAGGCGCCGCGCCACCACGCCCGGCGTCGGCCTGGACGAGGCCCGGCGCTGGCAGCCGGTGCCCAGGGAGGGCGCACAACTGGCGCCGATCCAGGAGGCGTTCATCGACGCCGGCGCCGTCCAGTGCGGTTTTTGCACCCCTGGCCTGCTGGTCGCCGCCGACGAACTGCTGGAACAGAACCCGGAGCCCACCGACGCCGACATCCGCGAGGCGCTCTCCGGCAACCTGTGCCGCTGCACCGGTTACGAGAAGATCATGGACGCGGTCCGCCTGGCGGCCGCCCGGCAGGCCGAGGAGGTCTGACATGCCCGCACCCGGACCGGCCGGCGTCCCCACGAAGATCACCCAGGGCGCCCAGGCAGCGGGCGGCATCGGCGAGTCCACGCTCCGCCCGGACGGCATCCTCAAGGTCACCGGCGAGTTCGCCTACTCCTCCGACCTGTGGCACGAGGACATGCTCTGGGGCCATCTGCTGCGCTCCACCGTCGCCCACGCCGAGATCGTGAGCATCGACGTCTCCGAGGCCCTCGCCCTGCCCGGCGTGCACGCCGTCCTGACCTACGACGACCTGCCCACCGACGTACGTACCTACGGCCTGGAGATCCAGGACACCCCGGTCCTCGCCCACGGCAAGGTCCGCCACCACGGCGAACCCGTCGCCGCCGTCGCCGCCGACCACCCCGAGACCGCCCGCCGGGCCGCCGCCAAGATCCGCGTCGAGTACCGCGAACTCCCCGTCATCACCGACGAGATCTCCGCCACCGCCCCCGACGCGGTCCTGGTCCACGAGGGCCGCACCGACCACCACGCCCCCTACGTGACCCACCCGAACATCCTCCACCGCCAGCCCATCGTGCGCGGCGACGCGGCCGCGGCCGCGGAGCGGGCCGATGTGATCGTGCGCGGCGAGTACACCTTCGGCATGCAGGACCAGGCGTTTCTCGGCCCCGAGTCCGGGCTCGCGGTGCCCGAGGAGGACGGCGGCGTCCACCTCTACATCGCCACCCAGTGGCTCCACTCCGACCTGCGCCAGATCGCCCCCGTCCTGGGCCTGCCCGAGGACAAGGTCCGCATGACGCTGGCCGGGGTCGGCGGCGCGTTCGGCGGCCGCGAGGACCTGTCGATGCAGATCCACGCCTGCCTGCTGGCCCTGCGCACCGGCCGGCCGGTGAAGATCGTCTATGACCGGTTCGAGTCCTTCTTCGGCCACGTCCACCGCCACCCGGCCAAGCTGACCTATGAGCACGGCGCGACCAGGGACGGCCTGCTCACCCACGTGAAGTGCCGGATCGTCCTGGACGGCGGCGCCTACGCCTCCGCCTCCCCGGCCGTCGTCGGCAACGCCGCCTCCCTCGGCATCGGCCCCTACAACGTCGACGACGTCGACATCGAGGCCGTCGCGCTCTACACCAACAATCCGCCCTGCGGGGCGATGCGCGGCTTCGGCGCGGTCCAGGCGTGCTTCGCCTACGAGGCCCAGATGGACAAGCTGGCCAAGGAACTCGGCCTTGACCCGGTGGAGTTCAGGCAGCGCAACGCGATGGAACAGGGCAGCACGCTGCCCACCGGACAGGTGGTGGACTCACCCGCCCCGGTCGCCGAACTCCTGCGACGCGTCAAGGCGATGCCCATGCCGCCCGAGCGCCAGTGGGAGTCCAGCGAGGGCGCCGACGTACGGCAGTTGCCCGGCGGTCTCTCCAACACCACCCACGGCGAAGGGGTGGTGCGCGGGGTCGGGTACGCGGTCGGCATCAAGAACGTCGGTTTCTCCGAGGGGTTCGACGACTACTCCACCGCCCGGGTCCGCATGGAGGTCGTCGCCGGGGAGCCGGTCGCCGTCGTGCACACCGCGATGGCGGAGGTCGGCCAGGGCGGGGTCACCGTGCACGCGCAGATCGCCCGCACCGAACTCGGGGTGGAGAAGGTCACCATCCAGCCCGCCGACACCCGTGTGGGGAGCGCCGGTTCGACCTCCGCCTCCCGGCAGACCTACGTCACCGGCGGCGCCGTCCGCAACGCCTGCGCGCTGGTGCGCGAGAAGGTGCTGGAGATCGGGCGCCGCAAGTTCGGTACGTACCACCCCGCTTGGGCCACCGCAGAACTCCTGCTGGAGCGCGGCAAGGTGGTCACCGACGGAGGTGAGGTGCTGGCCGGCCTCGCCGACGTGCTGGAGGGGGAGAGCGTCGAGATCGAGCGGGAGTGGCGGCACCGGCCGACCCAGCCCTTCGACCGGCACACCGGCCAGGGCAACGGCCATGTGCAGTACTCCTTCGCCGCGCACCGCGCCGTCGTGGAGGTCGACACCGAGCTGGGCCTGGTCAAGGTGGTCGAGCTGGCCTGCGCCCAGGACGTCGGCAAGGCCCTCAACCCGCTCTCCGTGCTCGGCCAGATCCAGGGCGGCACCGTGCAGGGGCTCGGGGTCGCGGTGATGGAGGAGATCCTCGTGGACCCGGTGACGGCGAAGGTGCGCAACCCGTCCTTCACCGACTATCTGATCCCGACCATCCTCGACACCCCGACCATCCCGGTCGACATCCTCGAACTCGCCGACCACCACGCCCCCTACGGGCTGCGGGGCGCCGGCGAGGCCCCCACCCTGTCGTCCACCCCGGCGGTGCTCGCCGCCATCCGCGCCGCCACCGGACTCGAGCTGAACCGCACCCCGGTCCGGCCCGAGCACCTCACCGGCACGGCATGAGAGCGATGCGTCAGGAGGCCGTCGGATGCTGGACATCGCCGAGGAACTGAACGTGTGGGCCGCCGAGGGCCGGGACTTCGCGGTCGCCACCGTGGTCGCCGTCAGCGGCAGCGCCCCCCGCCGCCCCGGCGCCGCCCTCGCGGTCGACGCCGGGGGCACGGCCGTCGGGTCGGTCTCCGGCGGCTGCGTGGAGGGCGCGGTGTACGAGCTGTGCCAACAGGCACTGGCGGACGGCAGGCCCGTGCTGGAGCGCTTCGGGTATGACGACGAGGGCGGCCTGGGAGTGGGACTGACCTGCGGCGGAGCCATCGACGTCCTGGTGGTCCCGGTCCGCGCCGACAGCCGTCACCGGCCGGTGCTCGCCGCCGCGCTGAACGCCGCCGCCGACAGCCGGGCCGTGGCGCTCGCCCGGATCACGGCGGGTCCG
>NZ_WWKH01000399.1:0-3080 GCF_009865595.1 Streptomyces sp. SID1328
GACGGCCAGCACCGCAGCGGTCGCCGCCAGCACCGCCCGCCCACGCCACCGGCGCCGCTTCGGCGGGGCCGGCTCGGGCGCGACACCGGGCTCCTCTTTCAGCGGGGCAGCCTCATCCCCGTCCGCCACTCCCTCCCGCTGCGCCGGTATGAACGCCTGCGTGTCGTACGACGCCGCCACCGAGCGCAGCGCCAGCATCAGCTCGTCCGGCGTCGGCCGGTCCTCCGGCTCCTTCGCCAGACACCGCCGCACCAGTGATGCGAGGCCGGCCGGCACCCCGGTCAGCTCCGGCTCGTCATGCACCACCTGATAGGCCACGACATACGGACTGTCCGAGTCGAACGGCCCCCGCCCGGTCGCCGCGTGCACGATCACCGACCCGAGCGCGAACACGTCCGCCGCCGGCCCCACCTCCCGAGGCCGCCGGAACTGCTCCGGCGCCATGAACGGCGGCGTACCGATCAACTTCCCCGTCTCGGTGCGCAGTTCGCTGTCCTTCGGCCGGGAGATCCCGAAGTCGATCACCTTCGGCCCGTCCTCGGCCAGCAGCACGTTCCCCGGCTTGAGATCCCGGTGCACCACACCGACCCGGTGGATGTCCCTCAGCGCCTCGGCGAGCCCGGCCATCAGCCGCCGCACCTGCGCGGGCTCCATCGGACCGTTCCGCTTCACCTCCTGCGACAACGTCGGCCCGGGGATGAACAGCGTCGCCATCCACGGCCGCGCCGCCTCCGGGTCCGCGTCCACCACCGGCGCGGTGAACGCACCGCTCACCCGCCGCGCGGCCGCCACCTCCTGCCGGAACCGCCCCCTGAACTCGGGGTCCCGCGCGAACTCCGCGTGCACCACCTTCACCGCCACCCGCATCCCCGAGGCGCTGCGGGCCAGATGCACCACGCCCATCCCGCCGGAACCGAGCTGCGTCTCCAGCCGGTAGTGGCCGGCGTACTCCGGAAGTTCCGCTTCCGCGCCGGCTCCGGTGCTGTGCCGTGGCGCCATGGACCACCCCCGTGCTCATCGGCCGCGCGCGCGACGAAAGGAGCCTATTCGATTGCCCGTACGACACCGAGGCGGCTTGCTAACCTCCGCCTGCGAGTCGCGGCGCAGCCGTGGCCCGCCCGCCCGTCCGGCACCGGTACACGATGCCCGGCGAGCGGTGTCACCACCCCGTGGCCGTCACGGGGTGTCACGGGGGAGGTATCTCATGTCCGACGACCACGCGCCGACGATCCTGGCCGAACCGGCCGCAACCACCGCCACGGCCTCCGCGCCCCGCTTCCCGATCGCACCGGGCGCCGCCCTGAACGTCCGCAGCGGCCCCGGCACCGGCTACGGCATCGTCCGCACGCTGCCCGCCGGCTCCACCGTCACCATCTACTGCCAGACGCCCGGCACCACGGTGACCGGCCCGTACGGCACCTCGAACATCTGGGACAACATCGGCTCCGGCGAGTACGTGTCCGACGCCTATGTGCACACCGGCAGCGACGGCTACGTGACCGGCCGCTGCGGCTGACGCCCCGCCCCGGAGCCCGTCGGACGGCGGAGCCATAATCGACGCGTGAGCGACGAGACCGGCACCGACACCACCCCGGCGGGCTCCACGGGCGGCCCCCGCCCCGAACCCCTCCGCTTCTTCGGCACGACCTGGGTGGACCACACCGGCGGCTACGCGGTCCGCCGCGCCGCCGTCGCCCTCGTCGCCCTCGCCGCGGCCGCTGTCTCCTGCCTGATCCTGCGCCTCGCCTACCAGGGCCTCCAGATCGCCGGGACCGGTTCCTTCGTGACCGTCCTGGTCATCGTCATGTTCGCGGTGTGCAGCGCCCTCGCTTTCCGCACCACCTGGGACAACTTCGGCCGCCGCCCCGACCCCGAGCGCCAGGCCCGCCTGCGCGGCCTGCTCGCCGTCGGCTTCGTCGGCACCCTCCTCGCCTGGTCCGCCCGTTCCCTCACCGAGGCGCCCGGCGAGAAACTGCACCGCACCGAGTACGACACGGCCCGCGCCGAGTACGAGCGCACCCAGTCCCGGCGCACCGGCAACCCCGCGAAGGCCCGCAAGAAGCGCCGCGCCTGACCCCGGCGGCGGCACCGGGGCGACCGGCCCGAAACCACTGTCCCCACCGGCCCCGCGCCGAGCACCATGGGCGGCATGACCGCACCAGAGGCCCCCACCGCCAGCGCCCGCGCCCACTCCTTCAACGCGGCAGCCGCGCAGTACGCCGAGAACCGCCCCTCCTATCCGCCCGCGCTCTTCGACACCATCGAGGAACTCACCGGCCGCCCCCTGACCGGAGCCCGAGCCGTGGACGTGGGCGCGGGCACCGGCATCGCCACCGAACTGCTGCGCCGGCGGGGCGCCGACGTGGTCGCCGTCGAGCCGGGCGCGGGCATGGCCGCCGAGTTCCGCCGCCGGAACCCGCACATCCCACTGGTCCGGGGCAGCGGCGACGCCCTCCCCGTTGCCGACGCCCACGCCGACCTCGTCACCTACGCCCAGGCCTGGCACTGGACCGACCCGGACCGCTCGGTGCCGGAGGCGCTGCGCGTGCTGCGGCCGGGCGGGGCGCTCGCGCTCTGGTGGAACACCGACGCCACGGACGTCGAGTGGATCGCCGCGGCCGCCGCGCGCGCCGCCCGCTTCCTCGGTCTGCCCGTGCACACCGAGCAGCGCAAGGCCGCCGACCGAGTCTCCGCCGCCGATCCCAGCGGCCGGCTCGACTTCATCCGGCGCTCGGTCCGCTGGAGCCGTCACGTGCCGCTCGACACCCACCTGGCCAACATCGGCAGTCATTCCGCTTTCCTCCTCGCCCCCGAGCCCGCCCGCACCGAATTCCTCGAAGCCGAGCGCGCCCACCTGATCAAGGTCTTCCCCGACGGCCTGGTCGAGGAGACGTACGAGGTGGTTCTGCTCGTCGCCACCACCCCGGAATCCCCGTCCCGCCCCTGACCAGCCCCGGAGCCGGCCCTGACACATCCCTGAGCCGAAACGGCCCGACCCTGACACGGCCCGTTGACGGCGCCCCTTGACGGCACCCCGGCTCGGGCACATTATTCATCACGTGATGAATAATGTGCCCGAG
>NZ_WWKH01000400.1:0-1869 GCF_009865595.1 Streptomyces sp. SID1328
CAACGCCGCAGATGTGCGTGCCAGACCCCGCGACCCCGGCAAGATCCGGAGGACAGGCCCTAGAACCAGTTCCGCTTGCTTCCGACCTCGGACAGCCACTGGTTGAGGTAACCGGCCCAGTCGGTGGCGTGGAAGTCGTGCAGGCCCACCTGGAAGGAGCGGAAGGTGTCCGAGCCCTCGCTGAACAGACCCGGCTTCTTGTCCATCTCCAGCACGACGTCCATCGCGTTCTCGTCGGCCACGAAGCTGACCTCGACCTGGTTCAGCCCCCGGTACTGCGACGGCGGGTAGAACTCGATCTCCTGGTAGAAGGGGAGCCGCTGCCGGGTGCCCCGGATGTGGCCGCGCTCCATGTCGGCGTTCTTGAAGCGGAAGCCGAGCTGGATGAAGGCATCCAGCAGCGCCTTCTGCGCGGGCAGCGGGTGCACCCGGATCGGGTCCAGGTCGGAGGAGTCCACCGCGCGGGCGATCTGCAGCTCGGTCGTCACCCCGATGTGCATCCCGCGCAGTTCCTGCCCGTCGATCACCGTGACGGGGGTCTCCCAGGGGATCTCCAGCCCGAACGGCACCGCGTGCACCGCCCCGGCCTGCAGCTCGAAGGCACCGCCGAGCCGCACCTTGGAGAACTCGACGTCCTGCTTGTACTCCTGATCGCCGCCCTCCACCTCGACCCGCGCCTGGAGGCCCACGGACAGGCCCTCGATGTTCTGGTTGACCGAGCCGCCCTGAATCCGGACCTCACCCTGGACGACGCCACCGGGCACCACGTTGATCTCGGTCAGCACCGTCTCGACGGAGGCGCCCCCGGCCCCCAGGCTCGCGAGCAGCTTCTTGAACGCCATTGACTCTCCCTTTACGTATGGACTCTCGACCCGTACAAACGCGAGCCGGCCGCGACCGGTTCCGCCGGGACCGCGACGCGGCTGCATTACCCTCGGAGGGCATGATCACGCCCCCGGACCGTACGCCACTGCCACGGGAGTTCTTCGACCGTCCCGTACTGGAGGTCGCCCCCGACCTCCTCGGCCGCCTCATCGTCCGCACGACCCCCGACGGTCCGATAGCCCTCCGCCTCACGGAGGTGGAGGCGTACGACGGCCCGAACGACCCCGGCTCGCACGCCTACCGCGGCCGCACCCCCCGCAACGACGTGATGTTCGGTCCGGCCGGCCATGTGTACGTCTACTTCACCTACGGCATGTGGCACTGCATGAACCTCGTCTGCGGTCCCGAAGGCACGGCGAGCGGTGTGCTGCTCCGTGCCGGCGAGATCGTCGAGGGCGCCGAGCTGACCCGCGAGCGTCGGCTTTCGGCCCGCAACGACAAGGAACTGGCCAAGGGCCCGGCCCGTCTGGCTACTGCTTTGGACGTCGACCGCTCCCTGGACGGCACCGACGCCTGCGCCACCGGGGACACGCCGATCCGCGCCCTGACGGGCACGCCTGTACCGCCCGAGCAGGTACGCAGCGGCCCGCGGACCGGAGTGGCCGGCGACGGCGGAGTCCACCCCTGGCGCTTCTGGGTCGCGGACGACCCCACCGTCAGCCCCTACCGGGCCCATGTCCCGAGGCGGAGGTCACGTTGACTCGTCCCCGAGAGGTGCGTAATGTAGCCCGAGTCGCTTGAACCGGGTACGGCAATCGCCTGCAGCCGGAAGCGGCCACCCACTACCTGACGACTTCCCCTGGCGGGGATGATTTCGGCGTGCCCGCACGTCTGAATTCGACTCCGCGAGACTCGATTATGAGTAACAGCGGAGATCGGCTAACGTAGTGAATGTCGAAAGGCCGGACGGCGAAAGCCGAAAAGCCCAAGGCAATCCCACTCCGACTGGGAATCAGACGCCGAAAGGATCTGATAGAGTCGGAA
>NZ_WWKH01000401.1:0-22280 GCF_009865595.1 Streptomyces sp. SID1328
TTCGGCGTGAACGGGCTGGGCAGCAGACTCGCGTCCAGGTCCGCCCACTTGTCCTTGCCGACCTTCACCCGCGACAGGTCCACATGGGAGAGGTCGACCAGCCACGAGCCGGGCAGCTTCGGGTCGAACACCGGCGCCTTGACGTGTGTTGGCGCGCCGAGGCCGACGATCAGGCCGTTGGCGCCGGCGGCGAAGGCCATGTTGACGTCGATGCCGACCAGGTGCCGCAGGGTGCATTCGGCATCGGTCATCGGCCGCGCCCAGTCGTAGGCTTCCTCGAACAGCTTTTCCGCCGGGCCGCGGACGTGGAAGCGCGGCAGATCCTTGAGGAGCGGGTGTCCGTCGGGGGCCTCGCACGGGGCGCAGTCCACCGGGTCCTTGCCCAGGCTGCCGGGGTTGTGCTCGGAGTGCCGCTTGCCGTCGGCGTCGGGCTCGGAGGCGCGGGTCGGCGGGTGCAGCGCGGTCATCAGCTCCAGGCCGGTGACGGCGGTGGAGCCGCGCGGCGTCATCACCCGGGACGCGTACACGCCCAAGAGCCGGGCGAGTTCCGCCGGCAGAAGCTGCCCGGCCTCGCCCCAGTGGCGCGAGTCGAGCGCGTGCCAGGACGGAATGCAGAGCTGCACGCAGGCACGTTCCGAACCGGCGGCGGGGCGGTAGATCCGCGCCCACGGCCCGAACCCACGCTTCGTCAGCTTCCAGTCGGCGCGCACCAGCTGCTTGATGACCTTGTGGCCCTCCGGGATCCGCCCGGCGAGCCGCTCCTCCTCCGGGAGGGCGACGGGCAGGCCGTAGCGCTCCAGGGTGGCCTCGGTGAGCACCAGCAGCGGGTCGGCGTCCTTGCCCGGGCCGGACAGCTTCGGCTGCCCGAGCTTCGCCTCCTTGAGCGTCCAGTCGACCAGGGAGGGGAGGGACTTGGCGGGCACGTCCAGGACCAGGCCGCCGGTGCAGTACGCCAGCACCTGCCCGTCCTCGACGTCGACGACCGCAAGCGGCCCATTCTCAAAACGCGGGTCGGTACCGCCCGCCGGAGTACCGGCCGGGGCCGCCCTCCGCGCGCTTGGGCGGCGCGCCGTCGACGTGGTCCTGGGGGTGCTCGCCGGGCGGGGACGCCGACTCCTACGGCCCTGACGACATGGTGATGCACCCACGCCATCAGGCGATGCAGCCGGTCTTGGTCCAGCTCATCCAACAACTCCGCGACTGCGAGACGGTGGAGGCGGGGGTCGAATGGCAGCGTGCCCTGCTCACACGCCTGCTGGACGTGGAGAAGGACCGCTGGGAGTTCAAGCGTGCCGCCACTCGGATGCGTAAAGGCAAGCAGCCGCCCCCGGAGGCCCCGGAGCCCCAGTCAGGTCGCGACCTCTCCGACATCGCGACCTGGCCGTTCGAGCACGACGTGTGCGAGCGGCTGGCCCGCCAGCTGCGCTCGGTCGGTGACGCGCTGGCCTGGCGCGTCTTCGGCTTCCACCGCCCGTTTATCCTCGCTCTGTGCCGCAATCAGTCGCCCGGCCCGATGTACGGCAAAGCGGGTTCCCCGCGCGGGCGCTCGCGGAGCTTGCCAAGGCCGCCCTTCACCGTCGCTTTGACCGCCGAGACGACGATGGCTAGTTCCGGGTCGCGGCTCTTGTAGCTGGTGGGGTGTCTCCTCGATGCGGGGAGGCCGGTATGTGCGCGGCCTGCGCCAAGAACAGGCGTGTGCACTTGGTCGGGACGCAGCGCTAGAGGAGTCCGTGCCCGAAGGCAGGGCCCCGTGGGTGTCGGGCCTGCGCCGGGGAGAAGGGGCGGCACCTACCGCCGTCAGGATTCGGCGGCGCACACGTGGCAAGTCAACTCGGTGGCCAGGCGTCGCATGACCGTCCGGTTGGCGTGCCGCATCGTGGCCCGTACCACGGGGGCCAGCAGCCGGTCGGCGAGCGGGGCGCGTACCCACGTGTACGTGAACGATACGCGGGCCCCTCCGGTGGGCAGCGGTTCGATGGTGTAAGTGCCGCGGCTCCTGCCGTCCTCAGGCGGACGGATGAGCCCTTGATACCGTCCCGCCTGCGAAGGAGGCGCACTGGTGGCCGAGGGCAAGACACCCCCTCGTGGCCTCGCTCATTACGACGCCAACCCTCTGGGCAGTGGGCAGGCTGACGGGAGACCACGAGGGCATCATTGTTTGCGCCGTCCTCGCCGCCTGGGTGACCGCGTGCGGTGAGCTTGCGCCCAAGTGGCTGCCAGTAGTCAACGACTGATCGATCGTGCCCCTCTGGTGACTCGACGGACGCAGACGGTCAACCAGCACTGGGCCGCTCGTACGCCTGACGCGCCTCCTCAAGAACCGCCCGCCAGGAAACCACGTCCGGTCGGCGGCGCAGCAAGGCGCGGCGCTCGCGGTCGGTCATGCCGCCCCACACGCCGAATTCGATGCGGTGGTCGAGTGCTTCGGCCAGGCACTCGGTGCGCACCACACACCCCGCGCACACCGCCTTGGCCCGGTTCTGCTCGGCGCCTTGGGCGAAGAGTTCGTCGGGGTCGGTGCTCCGGCAGGCCGCGAGCTCAACCCATTGTGCGCTGGTCATGGCTCCCCCTCGACTTCTCTCAGCGACCCTACGCCGCCCACCGCATACCACGTCGATGGGCTCCGGTCTGCTCAACACGGTTGGGGAGCAAAATCCTGGGCGGGCCCGGGTGGTGCTGGATGAGTGGTGTTTTCGTACGGGTGTGCTCGGGCGGGACATCGGTCGTGTGCAGCTGAGATGGGTAGCATCCGGCGCAACACACCAGGGATCAAGGAGCGTGAACTGCCGTGGCTGACAAGCCCGACACCATCCAGGACAGGTACGCCTCTCAGTTTGCCGCGGACCTCGAGAAGATCCTCGCCGAACAGCAAGAGCTCCAGGGGCATTTGGACCGGCTCAGGGCGGAGGATGAGTGGCTGCGCAGCGCGCTGGGCTCTCTGCCTGCCGCCCAGGTCCAGGAGAACGCCTCCGGTACGGCGCAGTCGTCCGCCCAGGCATCGGCCGCACCGGAGGAAGCGCCGGTCCCGCAGCCGCGACACGAGGAAGCGGGTCCGGCCGGGCAGTCGACGCGGGCCAGGAAGAGCACGGTGAAGAAGACCACCGTCACGGCGCCGGCGAAGAAGACCGCGAAGAAGGCGGCCGTCAGGAAGACCGCAACCAGAAGCGGCGAGCCCCCGCTCGGCGACCTCCTTTTGCTCATCCTCGCCCAGCAACCCGGCGAGCCGCGCACCGCCGGCGAGGTCGTCAGCGCCCTGGAGGAGGCGTTTCCCGAGCGCGCTCGGGACATCAACACAGTGCGCAACACACTGGAGCGGATCGTCGCCAAGAGCCGCGTCGAGCGGACGAAGCAGGGAAGCACCGTGTACTACACCGCACTGCAACAGGATGGCGCCGCTGCCCCGGAAGCGGACACAACGGCATCAGCGGCTGACACCCCGGCGAACGAAGAGGCAGCAAAGGCCGGGGTCGGATCCTGACGCCTCGGCCACAACCGGCGAGGGCCGTGGCCGGGAGCGCGGCCTGTGCGACTCTGCGCGACACCCGCCCCGCGCTGTTCTCGAGTCCCCCCGGCGACGGTGCGTTCGACATCATGCGCTGGCCCATGGTCGAAGGGCAGGTCCCTGTCCCGCGCGATCCCGCCCGGCGTGCGCCGGGGCTGGTGGCCGGAAGGCACCAGCGCGCCCATCAGTCCGCACAAGAACATCGCTTACCACGGACCGCTGTTCTGCCCGTGGCCGAAGCGGTTCCTGTCCGGGCTCGGCCGCACCCTCACCAGGAGAAGTGCGTGTTCAGGGGGCGCCCGGTCTGCAGATGGGGGGTCTATGCCTCGCTCGAAGCCGGTCCCAGGCGCCGGTAGGCGTGCGCTGCGGAAACCAGCGTCATGTGGTGGTGCCAGCCAGGGAATGACCGGCCCTCGAAGTCGAGCAGCCCGTGTTCGTCGCTCATCATCCGGATGGAGTCAGCGGCGCCGGGCTGCAGGCGTACCAGGTCGAGCAGAGCGTCGACGCGACAGTGCAGGGCGTTGGTGGCCCAGATGCGACCCGGGCTGGTGGGCAGATGTGTGACGAAGAAGCGGAGCACAGGTTGCCCGTTGTCCGGGAAGCACGGTCCGGGTCCGGCGAGCCGGGCCGTCGAGGAGGCGACTCGCACACTGCGCACGGGCAGGCCATGTCGGTGTTCGAAGGCCGCGTGCAATCTGCGGCGACCGGTGCGCCGGAGCAGTTCGCCGACCGGGAGGGTGGTGAGGCCCGGTTGCTCGGGCCGCCATCCGCAGTCGGCCGAAGGTGCGACCGGTTCTACGTGGAGACCGGCCGGAACGGCGAGGACAAACTTCTGATCGCGTGCGCCCAGGCCACGCAGGGCGGTCAGGGTGTCCGAACTGCCTGGCAGGTCAACGACGATCGGGGGGAGAGGGTGCGACACCTGCGCGGCCAGGGAAAGCACCAGATCGAGGGCGCAGTCGCCGGCCGACTGCGGTTCCGCCGCGTCGGGAATCCGTGCCTGCCGACGCCGCGCAGGGTCGTCCGTCCAGTCGGGCGGGAGCACGAGGCGCCAGTCGGCTGCGACGGAACCTCTGTCAGTGGCCAGGAAGATTCCCACCCCTTGCTGACAGTTGAAGGCGCGGCCGGCCACAGGCACGAAGGTGCGGTGGACCCCAACGGAATGGTCGCCGCGTTTGGGCATGAAGACCGTGTCCACTGACCAAGCCCTGACCGGAAGCGCCCTCCCCACCCGGCGAATGACCTCGTGGCGAGCCGGTGCCCAGTCCCAAGGGCTGGCGTTCAGGAACTGACGCAGGGACTGGGCCGCCGTCGGGGAGGCGGAGACCGTTTCCGCCATCCTGCGCAACGATTTCTTGCCGGGGGTGGCCAGCAGTCCGCGCAGGTATGCCTCGGCCCACCGGCGCTGGTCCGCCCGTTGCAGGTATCCGAACAGGCCGTCTGAGTAGTCGGCGAGAGGGCCCCCGAAGGTCGCGGGCTGTTGCGGGGCTTCTTGCCGCCTGCGGCCCGTCTTCTTGGCCATCACGGGCTCCACGGGTCATCACTCCGAGGTCTCGTATCGGTCGTCGTGCGGGCTGGGCGCCCGGCCCGCCGGTGACTGCGGGCCGGGTGCCGTCTACTCAGGGGCGCTGGGAAGTGACCGGCCTACTAGGCGGTGGAAGGCGTAGGCTGCCGAGACCATGGTCATGTGGTGATGCCATCCGCGATAGGAGCGGCCTTCGAAGTCGCGTAGTCCGAAGCTGCTCTCCATGGCCGTCGTGTTGTCCTTGGACCGCTGGGCGAGCCGGCTGAGGGCGACGATCTCATCAACACGGTGTTCTCTCAGGTTGGTGATCCACGAATGCTTGGCCAGCCCGGACGGCGACACCTCTGTCAGCAGGCGGACGCTGAGTCCCTGACCTCCCCTGGGACGGCGACCGTCGTCGGGGAGTGTCACCAGGCTGGAAACGACCTTCATGGGGTCGCGATGCCCGCAGGGCGCGCTCGTCTGGCAGCACCAGCGGCCCAACGCCTCCAGAGCGGATCCTGCTCGCTTGAACGCGCCGCGCGCAGCGTGGACCGTCCGGACCGGGCGCCGCTGGCCGGCGGAGTCGAGGACTTCCAGTGAGCCGTCGACCTCGAAGCTGAAGTCGAATCCCCTACTGGTCATCTCCGTGACAAACTGGGGTATCTCGGTGAGGTGGCACAGGTCCGCCACCACCGGGACGCGGCGCGCTTTCCACTGGAACTCCAGTTCGGTCAGCATGGCGACGAAATCCGCCCATTCGGGGTTGGCGCGCACTTCGCGCGGAATGTAGGCGGACTCCCGCAGTGTGCTGTCGGTCAGCCATTTCGCCGGCATCAGCAAACGCCAGTTGACAGGCAGGTTCCCGGAAGGAACGGCAAGATCGACTGCCAGGCCGATCTGACAGTTCACGGTGCGGCTGACCTCAGGGAGGAAGCGGCGCTCCACCCCGACCGAGCGTTCGCCACGCTTGGGTATCGCCACCCGCGATAACACCCAGGCCTTCGGGGTCTCCTCCTCGCTCACGTAGCGCGCCAGGTGAGCGCGTACAGGTTCCCACTCCCACGGGCTTTGGTTGATGAACTGCTGGAGCGACTGATGGGCGGGGACGGAAAGGATATCCTCGGATATTCTGCGCACCGATTTCTTGCCCTCGACCACTAGCAGGCCCCGGAGATAGACCTCGGCCCATCGCCGCTGGTCCACGCGGGGCATGGAACTGAAGATCTCTCCGGCGAAGTCGGACAATGTGTCTCTGGTTATCGTCGCCGCCGTGCTCGTGGACATCGGCGCGCCCCCGTTCTGTGGTGGTGATGAAGAAGAGCTGCTCTCTGTCGTCCGAGGTGGACCGGGGCCTGGGAGGGCGCCCGGGAGGGCGCCCGGGATACGGTGATCCCGGCGCCCGGTTCGTCAGCCGAGTCGGGTTATTCCCGGGTGTGCGGCGTCGTTGACGCCGCGCCGCACCGTCGTGCGCCGGTCCACGATGTCGTTCCAATCGCGGCCGTACATGTCCCTCAGGGTGACCGGGTCGCGCATGAGGTCGTGGGGGTAGCCGAGCTCGATCCGGCTGAGCTCCTCGAGACGGGCGAGCTGGCCGCTGGAGAGGGTGACATCGACGCACCCGAGCGAGTCCTCAATCTGCTTCTGCTTGGTGGCGCCCAGGATCGGCACGACCGTCTGCGGACGGTGCAACAGCCACGCGAGAGCCACCTGGGCCGAGGACCAGCCGCCCTCGGCTGCGATGGTCGCGACCTCGCGGACGAGGGCCTCGGTGCCTGGGCGGCTGTTGTGCTCCCGCGGCTCTACGGTGAGCCGGCCGGTGCCGCCGGTGAGGTACTTGCCGGTGAGCAGGCCCTCCGACAGGGCCCCCCAGGCCAGTACCGGGATGTCGAACTGTCGTGCCATAGGCAGCAGTTCCCGCTCGGGACTCCGCTCAAGCAGGCTGTAACGGATCTGCAGGCCCACGAACGGAGACCAGCCGCGCAGCTCGGCGAGGGTGTTCGCCTGAGCGACCTCCCACGCCGGCCAGTTGGCGATACCCACGTAGTGGACCTTGCCAGCTCTGACCTGGTCATCAAGGATGCGCATGATCTCTGGCACCGGCGTCAGGGTATCGTGCGCGTGGACCCACAGCAGGTCGATGTAGTCAGTCCGCAGCCGGCGCAGGCTCTCCTCTAGGGAAGCGGTCAGGTTCTTGCGATGGTTGCCGGCGGAGTTGATGTTATCGGGGTCGGTCTGGAGGGTGTACTTGGTGGAGACGACGAATCGGTCCCGGTGGCCCTGCAGGATCTCGCCCAGATAGCGCTCGGACGTGCCACCGGTGTAGTGGTCCGCCGTGTCGATGAAGTTCCCGCCCGCCTCGGCATAGCGGTCGAAAATGGCGCGGCTCGTCGACAGGGGTGCGCCCCACCCCCATTCCTCTCCAAATGTGACCGTGCCGAGCGCGAGTTCGGAGACTCGCAGACCGGTCTTGCCCAGCAGTGTGTAACGCAAGGTTCCTCCTTGAGCGTGCCTCAGGCGGCAAGGCGCGACAACTAGCGAGCGACCACGGGGGTGTGCAGCTCAAACAGTTCGATGAGCTCTCCGCTGGGACCCTTGACGAAGGCGACCCGCGCCTTCGTCTCGGGCTCACCGTTGAGCACAATGCTGGTCGGTACCCCGGGCCACTCGTCGAAGGGGAAGGCCTTTCCGCCGGCCGCGAGGCAGTTGGTGTAAGCCTCGTCCACGCTAGGGACGATCAGGGCGAGGTGCTGCAGCGGGCCGGCCAGCGAATCCACGTCGTCGCGGCCGCCGGGAAAAAGCTCCAGATAGGTGCCCCCGCCGAGCTCGATGTACAGGGCCCGGCCGTCATAAATGTGGCGACAGGCGTGGTCCGCGTGGGAGGACTTGCTCCACTCGTAGACACGCGTGTAGCCGAGACCGTCCCGGTAGAAGCGGAGGGACTCGTCGATGTCCTTGCAGACCAGGGCGACGTGCATCAGTGGCGGCGTGACGGGCCGGGAAGTGTTGTCCTGCGGTGCCATGCACTCTCCTGTTCGGGGATCGCGGGGAATACGCCCGGCGCCAGGGCCGGACGTTCAAGGTCAGGCCGCGGCGGGCCAGTCACGGTGCAGCCACTCCTCCAGGCGGCCGGGGAGCTCCGCGGCCGAAGACGCGGGGGCGGTCAGCGCGACGTGCCCGTCGGGCCTTACGAGAACCGCATGCGGAAGACCGTCGGCCTCGGCGACGGCCACCGGTACGGGTATCTCCTCTGCCGCCGCCTGCGCCGCGGCGAGCCCGGCGCCCGGGGGCAGGAGCAGGGACCAGCCAAGTCCTGCGGCCATGCCGGGGCGGGGCGGCATACGGTCCCCCACCCCGGGGCCAGGGTCGTCGCCAGTGCCGTAGGAGACCGAGAGCTGGGCCAGCCGACCAGCCAGCCACGCCCGGACCTCGGGGAGTTGTCCCACTGCGTGCAGGACGTCGTTGCGCAGACGAATCTTCCCGGGGTCGCTCATGGTGGAGATCTCGTGCAGCTGGGCCGCGAAGGCCAGCAGTCCCTGCGCCATAGGCCGCCGCTCAGCGTTGTACGTCCGCAGCAGCGCCGGTCCCGCCTCACCCTTGACCACGGCGGCGAGTTTCCAGGAAAGGTTGAAGGCGTCCTGAAGTCCGGTGTTCATGCCCTGGGCGCCGACCGGGCTGTGCACGTGGGCGGCGTCCCCGACTAGGAAGACCGGCCCCTGCCCGAAGGTGTCCGCCAGACGGTGTCGCACCCGCCAGGTGGACGACATCCGTATCTCGCCGACCTTCGCACCCGCCGCGCTGGGCCCGCGGGCGTCCAGGAGCGCCTGGACGCCCGCAGCGTCGAGCGCCGGGGTGTCATCGTCGACGAGCGCCACCGCGCGGTACGTCTCCCCCTGCAAGTGGGAGACAGCGAGCAGGCCGGCCGGGGAGAAGAAGAACGTGATCTCTCCCTCCGGTCCGGACCAGTCCATGGTGAACTCGATCAAAGCGAAGTTGTGTGGCTTCTCATGGCCCACGAACGGGATGCCCGACTGTTCGCGAACCGTGCTGTGCAGCCCGTCGCAGCCCACCACCCACCGGGCGCGCAGAGCCCGTACTTCGCCCGTCTCCTCGCTGCTGAGCATGGCGTTCATGCCGGGGAATAGTTCGCTGAGAGCCAGCAGCGCGGTGCGGCGGTGCACCGTGCCACCCAGTTCGGCCAGCCGTTCCTCGAGCACCCGCTCCGTGGTCTGCTGGGGCACGGCGAGGACGAAGGGGTAGGGGGTGTCCAGTTCGTCGAACGGTGTATGGATCACACTGCGCTGGCCGTCCCGGGCAGTAAACGAACGCCCCGCGCGGCCCTTAGCGATCAGGGCGTCGGCGGCTCCGATGGTGGCGAGCGATTCAAGGGTGCGAGCGTGGACGGCCGCAGCGCGGGAATGGACGGCGCCGCTTGCCGACCGGTCGACGAGGACGTAGTCGATCCCCTGACTGTGCAGTGCGCAGGCCAGTGCCAGGCCGGTCGGCCCCGCCCCTACAATCAGCACATCGGTACTGCCGGGCAGTTTTGAATTGCTCTGATGGTCCGGCATAGTGCACTCCAATCAGGCAGCATTTAACCCTGCAGCTGTTTCCAAAAATCAGGTTGGCCGGTCGCGGCCGGCCCGCGCGATCTGTGGGCGCTGCAAGTATCGATAGCCCCAGACGCCTTTCGCAATGGCGACTGGACAAAGTCACAAGATCACTTTGAGGCGTGGCCCCATGGGACCTGGCTATGCCGCTCAATTCGGATGCGACTTCGGGAACTCTCCGACCGCAGCTCCGCTCACCGGCGCCGGCGCGGACCCGTCACGGACGGTGAGGCAACTCTCGACGAAGTCCCGTACTACGGAGTGGAACCGGTCGCCACGCGGCCAGACCACTCCCACGTGGCTGGGGGCCACCCCGGTCAGCGGCCGGTAGACGACGTCGGGGCGCTGATAGAAGGAGGCAGTGGCTCTGGGAGTAAGACTGATGCCGTAGCCGCCGGCGACCGCGTGCAGCCACTCGTCCGGGGTGCGTGCCACGGTGCCGACGCGGACTGGGCGGCCGTGGCGCTCCTCGGTGGCGAGCCAGTAGTCGCGCCACCATCCGGACTCCTCGGGGGTGGCGACGAAGGGCTCGTCGAGCACCTGCTCGAAGGCGATTTCGCGCTGGTGGGCGAGGTGGTGGTCCACTGGCAAGGCGATCCAGCGGGGCTCAGTGATCAGTGTTTCGCGATGAAAGCGCTCCTCCCCAGGGAAGGGCAGCCGGAGCAGCGCGACATCGACGTCACCGGTGGCGAGACCGGCCGTGGGGTCGCTCCACTCCGTCTGACGCATCTCGACCCGCCAGTTCGGCCGCCGGCTGGCGAACTCGGCGACGATCGACTGCGTGTCCTCATTAGCGGCACTGGCCACGAAGCCAACCCGCAGGACGCGCACGGCGTCGCGGGCCGCTCCCCGTGTGCGGTGCACCAGATCGTCCCACCCGGCGAGCAGGTCGGGCAGTCGCGCCGCGAGTTCGGTGCCGGCCTCCGTCAACTCCATCCCGTTACGGCTCCGGCTGAACAGCCGGACACCCATGAGTTTCTCAAGTTTTCTTATCTGCTTGGTCAAAGAAGGCTGAGTGATGAAGAGGAGTTGGGCGGTCCGGGTGAGGTTTCCCTCCCTCGCCAGTTCCTCGAAGTGACGCAGAAGTTTCGTGTCGATATCCATGCTTTCACGTCATGCTAAGAGTTATTGGACAGGAATTGGGCTTGTCCGCAATCCTTCTTGCAGAGATGGTGACCCAGCTTCGGAATAGGGTTCCGTGGCTCGTAGGGATGAGGAGAAATCATGAGCTCTGACGTCAGTCTCGGCACCGCAGGCAACAGCACTGTCGTACGCCTGGCCGGCGAGGACCACGATGTCGAGACGGTGCGCTCGGTCCTGGACCGGGCCGTCTCTCAGGTCACCCGGCGTCTAGTGATCGATGTGTACGACACTGACACGCTGCCCGGAGCAGCAGTCCGATGCCTGGCCTTCGCGAGCCAGCAGGTCCCGCACGCCGCTGAGGTGGTGGTCGAGGGGGCCTCCCCCTCGCTGGTGTCGCAACTGCGTCTGGCCGGCCTGGACCGTGCGATGACCATCGTGACCCCCGACTCGCATGGGGTCACGACGGTATGACCAGGCACACGGCGCAGGCCGGCGGCCCCTCCTTACCGGCCCGGTACGTTGCGGGGAGCCCCCGGCCGGCGCCGCGGCTTCACGCCCCGGCGGCATGGCGCGCGGGGCCAGCGACGAGCAGCAGGCTCGCGTGGGCCGCCAGACACCAGTGAGTGACGGAGCAGACGGGTTCCTCTCCCTCCTCGTGGCCGTCCTGGTGGGCGGGGGAGCCCGTATCGGCGAAGACGTGCCAGCGAAGGCCCGGCGGCGGTTCGGGGAGACACAGATTCCGCGGGGAGTCGCCCGAGTTGGCCGCCAGGTAGACGCAGTCCGCGGGGCCGTCCTCGCGTTCCTCGTAGAGCATCGCGGCGAGCAGCGTGGACGTGGAGGCCCAGTCCGGTTGCCACGGTTCCTCCCCGTGCCAACTGACCGGCGGGCAAGGTGCTCCGGGCCTGCCGTTGCCGTCCGGGTGGGCGACGCGGCGGAGGACCGGATGCGCCTTGCGCAGGGCAATGGTGCGGCGGGTGAAGTCGAGCAGGCCGCCGTGCGACGCGCGCTGGTCCCAGTCGACCCAGCCCAGTGGGCCATCCTGCCCGTAAGCGTTGTTGTTGCCGTGCTGGGTGCGTCCGAACTCGTCGCCGGCCAGCAGCATGGGGACACCCTGGCTGGCCAGGAGCAGCAACAGGGCGTTGCGGGCCTGCTGGACGCGGAGCCGCAGGACGACGGGGTCGTCGGTGGGGCCTTCGTGCCCGCAGTTCCAGCTGTCCTCGTCCGGGATGCCGTCCTGTCCGTCCTCGCCATTGGCCTCGTTGTGGCGGCGGTCGTACGTGGTCCAGTCTGCAAGGGTGAACCCGTCGTGGCAGGTGACGTAGTTGACCGACGGCGTGGCCCCGCGTCCCGGGTACAGGTCCGGAGAACCGACCAGCCTGGTGGCGAACTCTCCGGCCGAACCGGGTCGGCCCAGCAGGAAGCGCCGGATGGCATCCCGGTAGCGCATGTTCCATTCGCTCCACCGGCCGTAGGCGGGGAATGAGCCGACCTGATAGGCACCTGCGGCGTCCGTGGCCTCCGCGATGAGCACGCAGTGGGCCAGGGCCGGGTCGTGGGCGATGGCTTCGATGAGTGGCGGGGCAGACAGCGGCAGACCGTCGGTGCCGCGGGTGAGAACGGCCGCCATGTCGAACCGGAAACCGTCGACGTGGTACTCGGTGGCCCAGTGGCGCAAGCTGTCCAGTATGAGGGCGCGGGTGACGGGGTGGTTGCAGTTCACAGTGTTGCCGGTGGCGGTGAGGTTGACGGGCCTGCCCCGGCTGTCCAGCAGGTAGTAGGCGGATTCGTCCAGGCCGCGCAGGGAAATGGTGGGGCCGCGGTGATCGCCTTCGGCCGTGTGGTTGAAAACAACGTCGAGGACGACCGCGATGCCCGCCGCATGCAACGACTTCACCAGGCTCTTGAGCTCCTGGGCCGGGCCGCCCGGCCCGGTTTCCGAGGCATAGTCGGCTTTCGGTGCAAAGAAGCTGACGCTGTTGTAGCCCCAGAAGTTGCGCAACGGTTCGCCGGTGGTGGGCGACACGTACGTGTTGTCGGTCTCGTCGAACTCGAAGACGGGTAGCAGTTCGACGCAGTTGACACCGAGATGACGCAGGTAGGGGATCTTCTCGCGCAGGCCGGCGTAGGTTCCTGGACTCGCGACCGCGGAGGAGGTGTGCCGCGTGAATCCCCGCAGATGCGTCTCGTAGATGATGAGCTCATCCTGGGGGATGCCCAGGGGGCGGTCGTCCCCCCAGTCGAAGTCATCCGTCGGTACGGCGCATCGGTATTGAGGGCGTGCGCCCCAGCCCCTGGTGCCGGCAAGCTCCGTGGCGTAGGGGTCGAGCAGGACCGGAGAAAGCTCGCCGGAGGTGTATTCGACGCGGTACCCGTAGTGGAAGCGGGCGGGGTTCAGGCCCTGCACCGTGACGGTGAACAGGGTGCCGAACCGCCCGCTGTCGGGGAAGGGCAACTCAGCCAGAGGGGTCCCGTCGGCGGCGTCCATCAGGACCAGCCACATGGCGCGCGCTTCCCTGGCGTGGAGGGCGAAGTTGACGCCTCCCGGCACTGGGCTCGCGCCCAGTGGCCGTGCCCGTCCGGGCGAGGTGCGCCAGGCGGCGCGTGGGAGGAGTTCGGGGGTGGCCATGGTGGCTGCCTCCTAGTTCCGCACCGGGCGCAGCCGGACCCGTACCCGGAGCCGCTGATCGCTCGCCGGCAGGCGTACGGCCATCGCCTCGGCGTCGAAGTCGTGGTACGGCGCTCCGTCGATCAGCACTTGGTCCAGGATCACATGGCCGAACGGGAAGACGTCGGGGGCGACGCGCAGCATCCCATCGGGGAAGCGGGCGTCGGGTCCGGGACAGAAGTACAGGTCGAGCGGTTCCCGGTTGATCAAGAGCTGGGTGTAGGTCTCTGCCAGGAAGCAGAGTTCGGCCTTGTGGTACATGGCCATGGCATGGCTGCCCTTGAGCCGCTCGTTACCGACGAGGAAGGGCAATCCCTGGGCCAGGACGGTGAAGAAGACGCCGCCCTCGTCGTGGTCGAGGAAGAAGGCGTTGTAGAAGGCGGAGGCCTCTCGGGCGTGGGTGAGGAAGTCCTTCCGGTCCGTACCGCCGGCCAGGACCAAGTAGGCGAGGATTGCTTGCTCCTGCTGCCACCATGTCTTGCGGTCGTGCCAGACGAAGGGGTGCCTGCCGTCGCGAGGGCGCCGCTCAAGCACGTCGTACCAGCCGCCCCGCTGGGCGTCGCGGCCGGCACCGGGCATGGTCCCGCCAATCCGCTCGGCCAGTTCGAGGTACTCCCTCTTGGGGAGCGTGCCCCTCATCCGCATGAGGTTCCACGCGATCTTGAGGTTGTGGCCCACGACGGCATGGTCTCGCTGCCAGCCCCAGTGGCGGTCGGGGGTCCAGTCCGCGTGGAACCTTTCGTGGACGAACGGGCTCTCGTCGTCCGGCATGTGCGTAACGATCATGTCGAAGGTGTGCTCCAGCATGTCGCGGTAGCGGTTCTCGCCGGTGGCCAGGTACAGGTTGAACAAGTAGGCGGGTGCGTGGTCGCCGACCGAGTTCCAGTTCTTGCGGGCACGGTTCGGGCCGAGGCTCTCGTGGTGGGCGCTGAGAGTGACCGGGTCGATGTGCGAGTAGTAGCCGCCCAGCCGCCGGTCGGCGAAGTATTTCTCGAAGAGCCGGACCGTGCCCTCGATGTCCGCGAGGATTTGCGGCGAGCCGGTCAGCCGGTAGGTCTGGGTGAGGCCGACCAGGGCGTAGATCTGCTCGTAGGCGGGAATGGCCCGGTAGTCGTCACCAAACTCGGAGGCGAAGTATTGGCGCTCGCGGCCCCCGGTGACGTCGATGCCGTGGTACCAGTACACGACGTCCTCGTCCGGATCGACGAACCGCATGTGGTCGTGGAGGTACCGTGACCCCTTTTCGGCGACTTCCAGCGCCGTCTCGTCGCCGGTCAGCATGTATGCGCTGGCCATACCGTAGACCATGCGGGAGATGGTGTCCGTCTCCTGGACAGCCTGTCCCGTCTTGCCGCCACTGGCGCTGATCACCGTCCGATAGTCGCCGAAGTCGACCGGACCGTCGCCGAACTGGGAGCGCTGGTAGAAGGCTGCGATCCGCGCCAGTTGCTCACGCCACCAGCCGGCGCGTTCGAAGGGCCAGGCGGCGCCGTCGGCCTCACCGACGAAGAGCAGCTGCGCGGCCTGGAAGCGCAGCCCCCCCGCTTCGGGGTACACCGGGCCGTAGCAGAAGAGGAAGGTGCCGGGCCGCAGCAGTTCATGCAGCTCTCCGCTTACGTCGTCGTACGGTTCCCCCAAGTTGCGCAGTCGCTGACCGTGCGTGGTGGCGGTCAGGTGGACCGTCACGCGTCGGTCGTCCAGGGTGCGCAGTTCGACTTCCCGGCCGCGCCGTTCGACGACGTAGCCGGCGGTGCTCTCCGAGAAGGGGAACGGGACGCCTGTCGACAGGGGCATGGTCATGCCGCCTCCAGTTCCCGCGGAGACGGCTCGGCCTGCTCGGTGGGCCTGTCCAGCAGTTCGATCACGGCCCGCGCGAGCAGGTGACATTCGGCTACCGTGCGCCCGGTCACAAGGTCGTCGTCGGCGACGACATCCTGGTTGGTGTAGACGGCCCCCATGTTGCGGACGTCACCGACGAGGTTGTTGTGGCAGGTGACGGGACGGCCGGCTATCAGCTCAGGGGCAGCCGAGACCAGGGACAACGCGTGGCAGGAGAACGCCTTGACCAGCCGGGGCAGGCGGAACGCGCGGCGCATCAGTTCGACGGCCGGCGCCGGGGTGTCCACGTCCTCGCTGAACCGCAGCCGGTCGGAGACCATGCCGGAGGGCACCAGCAGGGCGGAATACCGCGAGAGTTCGGTGTAGTCGAGTTCTTCCAGATCACCGCTGACGGTGAGCGGGGCTCGTTGCTCGTGGCCGGTGAAGGTGAGCGACGGATTACCCCACAGCCGGGTGAGCAGGACGACCTCGGCGCCCTCCTCCGCGAACCGGTGCTGGTAGTAGGAGATTTCCTCCTCCACGAAGTCACTCTCGGCAAGGATCCCGATGCGCCTGTCGGCCAGTCGGGGGCGCGGCATGACAAAGTTGGATTTCATGGATTTTTCCTCGGCTGATAGCGGACGGAGAAGGGCGGGCCCGGCTCCCGGAGGAGTGCGACGGGCCCGCCCGGTGGTTCACGCGTGCACCGGTTCCTGTGCGGCGGCGGCCGGCGGTGTGAGCAGCGGCTCGGGGTGCAGCCCGGTGACGGTGATGACCCGTATCCGGGGCCGGTCTCGCAGGACCACCCACCATTCCTGATGCGGCAGGCTGTCCGCTCCGGACGGCGGCGGGGTGACGATCACCTGCGCGTGCAAGGGAGAGGAGAGCGTCACCTCCACCACCCCGTCCCCGAGCGGGAGTTCGGTGAGCATGTGGTGGTCGCCGTCGCGGCACCACTCGGCGAATTCCTCGGGACCGCGCACGATCCGCTCCGGCAGCTCCAGGCGCATCCCGTTGGCGAAGTAAGCGGCCAGTTCTTCCGGAGGGGCCCCAGCACGCAGCATGCGCAGCCAGTCGCGCACCAGGCTTTCGGCCTCGGCCGCGGCCAGGGCGGAGCTGTCGGCAGTGGCGGTTCCCGGCCGCTCCTCCCACGTGGTGACAGTCATCAGTCCACCACCAGGTCTACGAGGAACGGGCCGTCGTTGGACCACATCTCACGGATGGCGTCTTCGACCTGTTCGCGCTTTTCGACCCGGCGGGCAGGGACCCCCAGCGACTGGCTGAGGGCGCTGAAGCCGATGGCAGGCCGGGTGAGGTCGAAGGCGTCCGGGACGCGATGCTGCGGAATGCCCTGCTGCGCCCAGTACTGGCCGATGTTCAGATCGAGGAGCCGATAGCGGCCGTTGTTGCAGATCACGAATTTGGCATCGATGCCTTCCCGCGCCGCGGTCCACAGCGCCTGGAAGGTGTACATGCTGCCGCCGTCACCGGTGAAGCCGATCACCGGCAGGTCGGGGCGGGCCAGTTTCAGCCCCAGAGCGCCCGGAATTCCGACACCGAGCGATCCGCCGCGGGTCTGGAAGAAGCGTCCGGGCTCCCGCGGTGGCAAGTAGGTGGCAAGCGCGCCTCCGGAGGTGAGCGCCTCGTCGAAGACGGCCAGCCCTTCGGGGGAGCGCTCGGCTAGGACCCTGACGAAGGTCTCCATCAACGGTTCGTCCTCCAGCGCCGGCAGCGGCCGGGCGGCCGGGGGCGAGGCGGGGACGATCCGCGGACCGGGTCCCAGCGCCTGGGCGAGCCCGGCCAACGCGAGTGCGGGGTCCGCCACGAGGCCGACGTCGACGGGGAAGTTCTTCGCGATCTCGTATGCGTCCAGGTCGATGTGGACGATCCTGGCCTGGTCGGCGAAGGGGGTCTCCAGGTGGGGGTAGACCTCGGGAAAGACGTAGGTGCCGACGATGAGTACGGCATCGGCGTCCGCCACGATCCGGGCGCTGTCCTCGCCGAACATGTGCCCCGTCACCCCGCCGTACAGCGGATGCCGGGTGTCGAAGTTGACTTCCGAGGAGTTGACGCCCCACACCCGGGCCCCCAACCGCTCGGCGACCGCAGTCAGTTCCCGTTGCGCACCGCTGGCAGCGATGCCGTCGCCCATGAGGATCAGCGGGCGCCGCGCGTCGCGGAGGAGACCGGCCGCCTCCTCAAGGGCTTCCGGGGCTGGCGCGGACCGGGTGTCGGGCAGCGAGGTGGGCACCGCCGGTTCCGTGGTAATCATGTCCATGACATCGGCAGGCAGGACTACGACGACCGGCCCCCGCGGCGGTGTCATGGCAATCTTCACGGCACGGCGCAGGACCCGCAGCGTCGAGGACGGATCGAGTACGCGTGTGGCGTACTTGGTCACGGGTTCGGCCATGGCCACCAGGTCGGCGGCCATCTGCCCGTCCATGGCGTCGTAGCGCACTCCCGACTCTCCGACAAGCACCACCAGCGGCGAACCACCGCGCTTGGCCTGGTAGAGCATGCCGATGCCGTTGCCGAGCCCTACCCCGCTGTGAAGTTGCACCAGGCCGGGGCGCTGGGCGGCCCGGGCGTAGCCGTCGGCCATGCCGACGGCTACGCCCTCGTGCAGCGCCAGGACATAGGACAGTCCGCCGGCGCGGTCACCCTCGTCGAGGAATCCCTGCTCCACCGTCCCTGGATTGCCGAACATGTAGCTGATGCCGTCGGCCGCGAACTGCTCGAAAATTGCGGCTTTCCCAGGCCTGGCAAACATAACGGGAATCCTTTCCGAAGGTTGGGGTGTAATTACCAGCCGTAGCGGCGCAGACCGCTTTCCAGGGCCTCAACCAGCTTCTCGCCGCCCAGAATCGAGTCCGGCGTCGAGCGAGCCGTCACGAATGGGAAATCGACGAGGACGGAGGTTTCCTTGCCCACATTTCCGTGAAAGGCACCGTCAGGCCCCGTCGCATCACGCAGGATATACTCAAGCGGATACGGCGGCGGGCCCATGTTGAACTCCACGCCCATGAATCCGGTGCCGTCCTTGTAGTCGTACTCCTTGGGGTGGCCGGTGACGTGCTTGCCCCACAGGATGCTCTCCCGGCCTTCCCAGTCGCGGGCGAAGGCTAGGACGGCCACGCCGTAGCACTCGGCGAGAATCGGCTTGTCGGCGGCGGCGAAGGCGAGCACCACCTCGTGCAGCCGCTCGTTGTTGGCGAGGTCGACGATGGGACCGGAGCCGCCGACGATGACCAGGGCGTCGAAACCGGAGACGAGGTCGGCCAGGGCCGAGTCGAGCCGGCGGTGGTAATTCTCCAATTCGCGCAGGTGGTTCAGGGCGCTGTAGTAGGGGCGCTCGGGCACCAGGTCCTGCAGGCTCAGCGGGTTGTCGAGGCGGGCCGAGGCGTCGAGTTCGGACGCCCGGCGGGCCATGTCCCGGGTAGTCACCGACCGTCCCAGCGGAGGGTCGATGTAGTCCGCGTCGAGGCTCGGCGGGAGCGCCTGCGCCCGCTTCCCCGTCGGCGTCATGAATGTCACCTGGTAGCCACGCTTGTCGAATGCCTCGACAGGGCCGACTAGTTCCTCTCCCCAGTATCCGTACTCGGACAGGACGACAAGAATCCTCCTGGACACACTTTCCTCCATCGTTTCGAGGACTGAAAACCTTTGGAATTTATCCCGGAACGGGATTCATTCCTTAGGTGGACCATTCGAGTAGAGCAAGCTGGCTTCCGGGAGGGCAACTGCATCCGTCCCGGGTGCAGCCACTTGGGCAAGTTAACCCAGTGGCGGAGCAGGCAATCTCGCATTACCGCGAGGCATGGACCATGCGACTTACACAACTTGACGCAGTGCAACTGGTCCAGCGATCCGGGAGCAGCCGATTAGGCATCCGCTCCGCAGAATTGCGGCAGTACCGCAGCTTCTCGTGAAGGGAGTGGAGCATTGACCGGCAGATTTGTCATCTCGGACGTGGGGCCGGTGGTGGATGGTGGTGGCTACCCCGCCAAGGCCGTGGTCGGCGAGCACGTTCCAGTGACCGCGACCGTGTGGAGGGAGGGCCACGAGGCCGTCGCCGCCGAGGTCGTGTGGCGTCACGCAGACACGCAGGACCAAGCGACGACAGTACCCATGACCCTCACCGACCAGGGCCTGGACCGTTGGGAGGCCACCGTTGTACCGGCCCGGGAAGGCATGTGGCTCTACCACGTCCAGGCGTGGGGCGACCCCTGGGCCACCTGGCTCCACGCCGTCCGCACGAAGACGGAGGCCGGCTGGCAGGCTGACCGTCTCGCGGCCGACCTGGAGACGGGGGCAAGGCTCCTGGAACGGCTCGCGGCCGAGTGCGGTGAGCCGCAGGCACCCCTGCTCGCCGCCGCCCGGTTGCGTCGCGGCGACTTGGCGCTGTCGCGGCGGCTGGCCCCCGCACTGGGTGAGGAGATCTCCGCCCTCGTCGCGCGGCACCCGCTGCGGGACCTGCTGACCCCAGGGACCGTGCATCACATCTGGGTCGACCGCGCTCTCGCGCTGCACGGCGCCTGGTACGAGATGTTTCCCCGCTCCACCGGTGGCACGGACAGCACCGGCTCCGCGGTACACGGCACCTTCGCCACGGCCGCGAAGGACTTGCCGCGCATCGCCGCGATGGGCTTCGACGTCGTCTACCTGCCTCCGGTCCATCCCATCGGCAGTACTCACCGCAAGGGCCCCAACAACTCGCTGCACGCCGGTCCCAGCGACGTCGGCTCGCCCTGGGCGGTGGGCTCCGTGGACGGCGGCCACGACGCCGTGCACCCTGCGCTGGGCTCCCTGGAGGACTTCGACGCGTTCGTCGCCGCCGCCGTGGCCCTCGGCATGGAGGTCGCGCTCGACCTCGCCTTCCAGTGCTCACCGGACCATCCGTGGGTCACCACTCATCCCGAGTGGTTCACCACTCGCCCCGACGGCAGCATCGCCCACGCGGAGAACCCGCCCAAGTCCTACGAGGACATCTACCCGCTCAACTTCGACAACGACCCGGACGGCCTGTGGCCGGAGCTGCTAAGGATCACCTTGTTCTGGGCCGCCCGCGGGGTGCGCGTCTTCCGCGTCGACAACCCGCACACCAAGCCGGTGGCCTTCTGGGACTACCTGATCTGGCGGGTCAAGGACACCTACCCCGATGTCCTGTTCCTCGCGGAGGCGTTCACCAGGCCGGCCGTGCTGCATGGGTTGGCCAAGGCAGGTTTCACTCAGTCGTACACCTATTTCACCTGGCGCACGTCCAAGCCGGAGATCACGGCATACGCCTGTGAGCTCGCCGAGGGGGCCGACTTCCTGCGGCCGAACCTCTTCGTCAACACCCCCGACATCCTGCAGCAGTCCCTACAGCTGGGCGGTCCGGCAATGTTCGCCCTGCGGGCCGCACTCGCCGCCACGCTCTCGCCGGCCTGGGGCATCTACTCGGGCTACGAGGTGTACGAGCACCGGCCGGTGCGCCAGGGTTCCGAGGAGTACCTCGATTCGGAGAAGTACCAGCTGCGCCCACGCGATCACGCGGCCGCCGAACGGCAGGGCCGCACGCTGGCGCCGTGGATAACGCGTCTGAACGAGATCCGACGTGCCCACCCCGCCCTGCAGCAACTGCGCCGCATTCACTTCCTGGACGTCGACAACGACGGGGTGCTCGCCTACGTCAAGACCGATCCGGAGACGGCCGACGCGGTGCTTTGCGTGGTCACTCTCAACCCGCACGACGCGGAGAAGGGCACGGTGCGCGGCGCGGTGTCCGCGTTGGCGTCCGCGCCGACCGGCCGGCTGATGCTGCGGGACGAGATCAGTGGAGAAGTGACCGAGTGGAGCGACGACCACCACATCGTCGTGGACCCCACTCGCGCGACGGCTCATATCTGGAGCGTGATGAGCCATGGCTGAGACGGCCTTCTCCATCAAGAACGACCAGCCCGACTGGTTCCGGCATGCGGTCTTCTACGAGGTGCTGGCCCGCTCCTTCGCCGACAGCGACGGGGACGGCACCGGTGACCTCAAGGGCCTCACCGACAAATTGGACTACTTGAGCTGGCTCGGAATCGACTGCCTGTGGCTCCCTCCGTTCTTCGCCTCGCCGCTGCGCGATGGCGGCTACGACATCAGCGACTACCGCACGGTGCTCCGCGAGTTCGGCCGCATCGATGACTTCGTCGCCTTGCTGGAGGCGGCCCACTCCCGGGGCATACGGGTCATCATCGACCTGGTCATGAACCACACCTCCGACGCACACCCGTGGTTCGAGCAGTCCCGCAGCGACCCCGAGGGCCCCTACGGGGACTTCTACATGTGGGCCGACGACGACCGCGGCTACTCGCAGGCCCGCATCATCTTCGTTGACACGGAAAAGTCCAACTGGACGTATGACCCGGTGCGCCGCCAGTACTACTGGCACCGGTTCTTCTCCCACCAGCCGGATCTCAACTACGACAACCCCCGTGTACAGGACGCTATGCTCGACGTGCTGCGGTTCTGGCTGGACCTGGGGATCGACGGCTTTCGACTGGACGCGGTGCCGTACTTGTTCGCGAGGGAGGGCACCGACTGCGAGAACCTGCCAGAGACCCACGGCTTCCTGAAACTGGTGCGCAAGGTCGTCGACGACGAGTATCCGGGCCGGGTGCTGCTCGCCGAGGCCAATCAGTGGCCGCGTGACGCCGTTGACTACTTCGGCGACCCGGCGACCGGCGGCGACGAGTGCCACATGGCCTTCCACTTCCCGCTGATGCCGCGGATCTTCATGGCCGTCCGGCAGGAGAACCGCCTGCCGATCTCCGACATCCTCGCCGCCACACCGGACATCCCGGACGGCAGCCAGTGGGTCATCTTCCTGCGCAACCACGACGAGTTGACCCTGGAGATGGTCACCGACGAGGAACGCGACTACATGTGGGCCGAGTACGCACAGGATCCCCGGATGCGGGCGAACATCGGCATCCGCAGGCGTCTCGCCCCCCTGCTGGACAACGACCGCGACAGGATCGAACTGTGCACCGCTCTGCTGCTATCGCTGCCCGGCAGCCCCATCCTGTACTACGGGGACGAGATCGGCATGGGCGACAACATCTGGCT
>NZ_WWKH01000402.1:0-3281 GCF_009865595.1 Streptomyces sp. SID1328
CGAAGGCGAGGCGGACGACAGGGGTGTAGCCACGTCCTCCAGCGACCGTCCCTCCGCCCGTACCGCCAGTACCGCCGCCACCAGCCCCGCCACGCACATCAGGGACGCGCCGATCTGGAAGGCGAGGACCGTGTCCCCCACCTTGCCGGTGCCGGTGAGGTCCGCGAAGAGCAGCGGGCCGCTGATGCCGCCCGCCGCGGTGCCCAGGGCGTAGAAGAAGGCGATCGACATCGCGCGGGTCTCCATCGGGAAGATCTCCGAGACCGTCAGGTACGCACTCGACGCGCCCGCGGAGGCGAAGAAGAGGACGGCGCACCAGCAGGCGGTCAGGGTGGTCGCGCTCAGCGAGCCCCGGTCGAAGAGCCAGGCCGTGGCGAACAGCAGGACCCCGGAGAGCAGGTAGGTGGACGAGATCATCACCCGCCGCCCCACCGTGTCGAACAGCTTGCCCAGCAGCAGGGGACCGAAGAAGTTGCCGACCGCGATGACCGCGAAGTAGTAGCCCGTCCGGCCGGCCGGGACGTCGAAGAAACGGGTGAGGATGGCGCCGAAGCCGAAGGTGATGGCGTTGTAGAGGAACGCCTGGCCGATGAAGAGGGAGAAGCCGAGCACCGCGCGCCGGCGGTAGCGGCCGAAGACGGTGCGGGCGATCTCGCGGAAGGTGACGCTGCCGCGCCGGTGGATCTCCAGCCGGCCCTCGGGCGCGGGGAGCGACTCCCCCGTCTGCTCCTCGATCTTCCGCTCGATCCCGGAGACGATCTCCTCCGCCTCCTGGTCCCGTCCGTGGATCAGGAGCCAGCGCGGACTCTCCGGTACGTGCCGCCGTACCAGCAGGATGACCAGGGCGAGCACCGCGCCGAGCGCGAAAGTCAGCCGCCAGCCGATGTTCTCCGGCAGGAAGGCGGTGTCCAGCGCCAGGATGGACAGCAGGGAGCCGCCCACCGCGCCCAGCCAGAAGCTGCCGTTGATCATCAGGTCGACCCGGCCCCGATAGGCGGCCGGGATCAGCTCGTCGATCGCGGAGTTGATGGCCGCGTACTCCCCGCCGATACCGAAGCCGGTCAGGAAGCGGAACAGGAAGAACCACCACGCCTCGGTCGACAGCGAGGTCAGCGCGGTCGCCGCGAGATAGACCGCCAGCGTGATCATGAACAGCTTGCGGCGCCCGAAATGGTCCGTCAGGCGCCCCCAGAACAGGGCGCCGACACACGCACCGGCCACGTACAGCGCGGCCGCGGTGCCGGTGACCTGACCGGAGCTGATGGACAGCCCGCTGCCGGGCTCGGAGAGCCGGCCCGCGATGTTGCCGACGACCGTGACCTCCAGGCCGTCCAGAATCCACACCGTGCCCAGCCCGATCACGATCGTCCAGTGCCAGCGGGACCAGGGCAGGCGGTCCAGCCGGGCCGGGATGTCGGTAGTGGTCGAACCGCCCGCTCTCGACGGCGTCCCTGCTCCCGTGCTCATCGGCACCCCTCGCTCATCGGCACCCCTTCTTCGTCGAAGGACGAGTTACGGGTGCCCGCGCCGCGCGGGATCAGACCGTCCCGTCCGGCAGGCTCACCCCGCCGGACGAGCCGTTCAGCCGCCCAGCACCCGCGACACGGTGTAGATCACCAGCCCGGCCAGCGAACCGACCACCGTGCCGTTGATCCGGATGAACTGGAGGTCGCGCCCGATGTGCGCCTCGATCTTGCGGGTGGTGTGCTCGGCGTCCCAGCCCGCCACCGTCTCGGTGATCAGGGAGGTGATCTCCCTGCGGTAGGTCGTCACCACGTGCACGGCCGCGCCCTCGATCCAGCGGTCGACCTTGCCCTGCATCTTCGGCTCGGTCGCCAGCCGTTGCCCCAGCGAGAGCAGCCCGGCCCGCACCCGCAGACGCAGCTCGCTGTGCTCGTCCTCCGCCGCCGCGACGATCATCGACCGTACGGCGGTCCAGGCGGACGCGATCAGGTCCTGCACCTCGTCCCGCGCCAGCACCTCGCTCTTCAGCCGCTCCACCCGCGCCCGTGTCTCGGTGTCGGACTGGAGGTCGGAGGCGAAGTCGGTGAGGAAGCGGTCCAGGGCGGCCCGCGCCGGGTGCGAGGGCATCTCCCGCATCTCGGTGACGAAGCGCAGCAGTTCCTTGTAGACGCGGTCGCCGACCTTGCGGTCCACGAAGCGCGGTGTCCAGCCGGGCGCACCGCCCTCGATGGCCACCATCACGTCGTCCCGGTGCCGCTCCAGCCACTCGTGGGCGCGGCCCACCACCAGGTCGACCACGCGCCGGTGGCCGCCGTCGGCCACGATCCGGTCCAGCAGCTTGCCCACGGCCGGACCGATCTCCCGCGCGTCGGCCCGCCGGGTGATCGCCTCCCCCACCACCGCCTGCACGTCCGCGTCGCGCAGTACGGTCAGCGCGCCGCGCAGCGCGGTGGCCAGCTCGGCGGTGACCCGGTCGGCGTTCGCCGGCTCGGCCAGCCAGTCACCGAGCCTGCTGCCGATGCCGACGGCGGCGAGCCGCTGCCGTACGACGTCCTCGGAGAGGAAGTTCTCCCCGACGAACTCGCCCAGGGAGACGCCGAGCTGGTCCTTCTTGGTGGGGATGATCGCGGTGTGCGGGATGGGCAGGCCCAGCGGGTGCCGGAACAGCGCGGTGACCGCGAACCAGTCCGCGAGCGCGCCGACCATCCCGGCCTCGGCGGCCGCCGCCACATACCGCGTCCAGGGTCCCGCCCCCGCGTGCCCGGCCCAGGTGGCCAGGACGTAGACGACGGCGACGAGCAGCAGCAGTCCGGCGGCCGTGAGCTTCATGCGCCGTACGCCGCGCTGCCGCTCCTCGTCGGCCGCCGTGAAGGCGGTCATGGTCCGGTACGAACCGGCCCGTCCGGCAGCCGTCGGCCGGGGGGTGCGTCCCGGCTTTGCCTCTTCCGTTTGCGCGCGTTCCATCTCGCTCCGCCCGATCGGTGATCCCGCCCACACATTGTCCCTTCCCGCCGTCCCGCGGAACGGACAGGAAGTTCCCGGCGTCAGACTGAAGGGGGGTCGGGGCACGTCCCGTGGACCGGGGTGCCCGTCAACTCCGTTCCCCCATATGCCGCATCATGGTGTATTGATCGTCCGGCTTCCCGTCTCCCGAGGAGAACAACGCCAGCGTGACCAAGCGCCACGGTTATGCCCTGCTCAGTGCGTTCGTCGCACTCGTCGTCGCCGTTTCCGTCACCGTCCTCATCAGGTCGGCGGCCGGCGACAGCACCTCGGGGTCCTCGGCCACGGGCCGGCGCCCCCACGGCTCGTCCGCC
>NZ_WWKH01000403.1:0-1297 GCF_009865595.1 Streptomyces sp. SID1328
CGTCCCGCTGGACTACGCCCGCCCCGGCGGCCGGCAGATCGAGCTGACCGTCAGCCGGATGCCGGCCACCCAGCGCGACCCGGCCAACAGCAAGCGCAAGGTGCCCCGGCAGGGCGCCCTCGTCTACAACCCCGGCGGCCCCGGCGCCTCCAGCCTGAACTTCCCGATGATCGGCGTGATCCCCGAGTGGCAGCGCATCGCCTCCGCCTACGACCTGGTCGGGTACGCCCCGCGCGGGGTCGCGCCCTCGGCCCCGCTGTCCTGCGAGAAGCCGGGGGAATTCTTCAAGGCGCCCTCGCTCGCCCCGGTCCACCCCACCGAGGCGTACAAGCGGGAGCGGATCGCGCGGGCGAAGGCGTACGCGCGCGGCTGCGCCGAACGGTCGGGCAGCGGGCTGGAGTTCTACAACTCCCTCAACAACGCCCGTGACCTGGACGTCCTGCGGGCCGCGCTCGGCGAGTCCCGGCTGACCTTCATGGGTGCCTCGTACGGCACCTACGTGGGCGCCCTGTACGCCGCCCTCTTCCCCGGTCACGTACGGCGGATGGTGCTGGACTCGGCGGTGGACCCGGACCCGGCGAAGGTCTGGTACCGCGAGAACCTGGCTCAGTCGGCCGCGTTCGAGGACCGCTGGGCCGACTTCCGCGCCTGGGTGGCCCGCCACCATGACGTGTACGGCCTCGGCGCGACCCCGGCCGCCGTGCAGCACTCCTACGACACCGCGAGCGACCGGCTCCAGGCGCACCCGGCGGACGGCAAGGTCGGCCCCGGGCAGCTGCAGAACACGTTCCTGATGGCCGGGTACTACGACGACTACTGGCCGAGCCGGGCCGCCGCCCTCGCCGCCTATCTGAAGGGCGACGCCGAACCGCTGGTCCGGCTGGGCGCGCCCAGCCCGGAGACGGCCGCCGAGGCGGAGAACGGCAGCGCGGTGTACACGGCCGTCGAGTGCAACGACGCGACCTGGCCGGCCGACTTCGGGGTCTGGGACCGCGACAACACCCGCCTCGCCCGCACCGCCCCCTTCGAGACCTGGGACAACGCCTGGACGAACCTGCCGTGCGCGTACTGGCCCGCGCGCCGTCAGGTCCCGCTCGACGTGCGCACCGGTCCCGGCGAGACCCCGCCGGTGCTGATCCTCGCGGCCGAGCGGGACGCGGCCACCCCGTACGACGGGGCGCTGGAGCTGAACCGGCGGCTGGCCGGATCCACGCTGGTCACCGAGCGGGACGCGGGCACGCACGGCATCGGCGGCGGCCCCAACCGGTGTGTCAACGCCCACTTGGACGCCTACCTG
>NZ_WWKH01000404.1:0-987 GCF_009865595.1 Streptomyces sp. SID1328
GCCGGTGCGCACCGAGCGGACGAAGCGCCGGCCGATGGCCGCGTGCGTGCGGGTGCGCGGGGCCAGCCGGGCCGGGTCCAGCCCGGCCGAGTCCACCGCCGTACCGGCCGTCCAGTGCCGCAGGGCGGTCAGACCGAGGTCGAGGGGGTAGGGCGGCTCTGCCCGGCGTACGGTGTGCCCGGCGCCGTTGAGCAGACCCGCCGCCTCGCGTACCGCCATGCGGAACGGCTCGCTCACCGTGACCCCGGCCAGCGGGCTGCGTACGGCGGCCGCGATACGGCGGGGCGTGCGCTCCTCGGGCGCCGGGAACGCGGTCTCCGCGAGAACGGCGAGCATCAGGCGCAGGTCCTCGACGGTGGTGGCCAGCGGGCCGTTCTCCGACATGCCGAACCAGTCGCCGTGGCCGATGTCCGCCGGGACCACGCCATGGCCCGGCTTCAGCGTCACCAGGCCGCAGGCGGCCGCCGGGATGCGCAGCGAGCCCATGCCGTCGTTGCCGAGCGCCAGCGGGACCAGGCCCGCCGCGACCGCCGCCGCGCTGCCCCCGGACGAACCACCCGCCGTGCGGGTGAGGTCCCACGGGCTGCGGGCCGTGCCGTACACGCCCTCGGTGGTGCCGAACACGCACAGCTCGGGCACGTTGGTCAGACCGACCACCACGGCGCCCGCCGCTCGCAGCCGGGCCACGGTCACATGGTCCTCGCCGGCCGGGCCGCCCAAGGTGGCGGCGGAACCGTTGCGGGTGGACTCGCCGCGTACGCCGAGGTTGTCCTTCACCGCCACCGGCACGCCCGCCAGGGGGAGGTCGGCCAGGTCCGGGCGTGCGCCGACCTCGTCCGCCTCCGCCAGGGCCGCTTCCGCGCGCACGGTGCGGAACGCGCCGACCCGCCCGTCCAGCTCCGCGATCCGCGCGAGATGCTCCGCCACCACCTCGCGGGGGGTGACCCGCTTCTCGCGGACGGCGGCGGCGATCTCGGCGGCCGTACG
>NZ_WWKH01000405.1:0-901 GCF_009865595.1 Streptomyces sp. SID1328
CGCCGTGTTCACCGCCGGCGCCGAGGCGGGCGAGCGCCACGGCGGCCGCCTGCCCGACCCGATGCGCGCCGTCCTGGACGAGGCCGCGAACATCTGCCGCATCGCCGACCTGCCCGACCTGTTCTCCCACCTGTGCAGCCGCGGCATCACCCCCTACGTGATCCTCCAGTCCTACCGGCAGGGCGTGAAGTCCTGGGGCGAGGTCGGCATGGACGCCATGTGGTCGGCCGCCACCAAGAAGCTCATCGGCGTCGGCATCGACGACGCCAAGTTCGCCGGCGACGTCTCCAGCTTGGTCGGCGCGCACTTCGTCAACCGCGGCTCGTACTCCAAGTCCAAGGACGGCTCCAGCTACTCCGTCTCCGAGCAGCGCGAGCAGGTCATGGACCCCGCCGAGATCCGCGCCATGCGCAAGGGCACCGCCCTGCTGCTGGCCACCGGCATGCCCGTCGCGCAGATTGCCCTGCGTCCTTGGTACGAGGAGCGGGCCCTGGCCCACATCGGCCCCCAGATGAGGGCCGAGGAGGCCGCCATCACCAAGAGGGCCCAGGCGACCTACGAGGAGAGGAAGGCGGCCCGGCGTGAGCGATGAGCCCGACTTCGAGGTCCCTGTTGGCATGTTCGAGGACGTTGAGGACCTGAAGGCTCAGGTTGCCCGGCTGACCGCCCTGGTCACCGGGATGGCCGCCGGGGGCTCCGGCGAGACCCTGGCCGAACCCGACGGCGCCGCTGGAGCTGACGCCGACGACGAGGACGAGGAAGCCGAGTGGCAGTTTCCGCCGTTCATCCTCCTGCTCGAATCACCCGAGTACGACGAGGAGCTGCGGGCCCTGATCGAGTGGGTGGAGGGCGTCCTCGTGCCGGGCTACCTCGCCGAGCCGTCGGCGGACGCCCGCTGGTG
>NZ_WWKH01000040.1:0-2863 GCF_009865595.1 Streptomyces sp. SID1328
ATAGCTCAGTCGGCAGAGCGTCTCCATGGTAAGGAGAAGGTCAACGGTTCGATTCCGTTTTGGGGCTCTGGTGTGAGAGGTACCCGTCGCGAGGCGGGTTCCGATCTCATCAAAGCGGTGTAGCTCAGTCGGTAGAGCAAGCGGCTCATAATCGCTGTGTCACCGGTTCAAGTCCGGTCACCGCTACTGACAGTAGCCGATTGCGGGGTCGGTCCTTCGATCGGCTACTCTTACATGCGTTGAACTAGCCCATCCGTTCGTCCTAGGAGCACTCACGTGGCTGCCACCGACGTCCGCCCGAAGATCACGCTGGCCTGCGTGGAGTGCAAGGAGCGGAACTACATCACCAAGAAGAACCGGCGTAACAACCCGGACCGTCTTGAGATGAAGAAGCACTGCCCGCGTTGCAACGCGCACACCGCGCACCGCGAAACGCGATAAATCAGGCTCGTACTTGAGGCCGCCCCCAGCAGTATGGGGGGCGGCCTCAAGTCGTTTTCCAAGCACTCCGCTAGACCAGGAGGTACCGGGCCCATGGCGCTCGACCAGTCCTTCGTGGGGCGTACCTACCCGCCCACCGAGCCCTACGAGGTGGGCCGGGAGAAGATCCGCGAGTTCGCCGAGGCAGTCGGCGACACCAACCCGGCGTACCGCGACCCGGAGGCCGCCAAGGCCTACGGGCACGCCGATGTGATCGCCCCGCCGACCTTCGTGTTCTCCATCACCTTCCGCGCCGCCGGACAGGTCGTCGAGGACCCCCAGCTCGGGCTGGACTACAGCCGTGTGGTGCACGGCGACCAGAAGTTCGCCTACACCCGCCCGGTGCGCGCCGGTGACCGGCTCACCGTCACCTCCACCATCGAGGCCATCAAGTCCATGGCGGGCAACGACATCCTGGACATCCGGGGTGAGGTGCACGACGCGTCCGGCGAGCACGTGGTGACCGCCTGGACCAAGCTGGTGGCCCGCGCGGCCGAGGAGGTCTGAGCAGCGATGACCGCGAAGATCGCGTACGACGACGTCGAGGTCGGCACCGAACTCCCGGCGCAGACCTTCCCCGTGACCCGCGCCACCCTCGTGCGCTATGCGGGCGCCTCCGGGGACTTCAACCCCATCCACTGGAACGAGCGGTTCGCCAAGGAGGTGGGCCTGCCGGACGTCATCGCGCACGGCATGTTCACCATGGCCGAGGCCGTCCGCGTCGTCACCGACTGGACCGGTGACCCGGCCGCCGTCGTGGAGTACGGCGTCCGCTTCACCAAGCCGGTCGTCGTGCCCGACGACGACAAGGGCGCGCTGATCGAGGTCTCGGCCAAGGTCGCGGCCAAGCTGGACGACAACACCGTCCGCGTCGACCTCACCGCGACCTGCGCGGGTCAGAAGGTGCTCGGTATGTCCCGGGCGGTCGTCCGGCTGGCCTGACCGGCAGCGGCAGAAGTACAGCGGCAGAAGTAAGGGGCGTCCGGCAATGGCGGGCGCCCCTTACCGTTCCCCCCGGCCCCGTAGTCTTGCCTCCGTGCACGTACTCCACGACGCCCCCCTGGCCCCGCTGACCACCTTCCGGCTGGGCGGTCCCGCGACCCGGCTGGTCACCGCCACCACCGACGCCGAGGTGATCGACGCCGTCCGCGAGGCCGACGACAGCGGCACCCCGCTGCTGATCATCGGTGGCGGCTCCAACCTGGTCATCGGCGACAAGGGCTTCGACGGCACCGCCCTGCGCATCGCCACCCGTGGTGTCGAACTGCGCGGCACCGCCCTGGAGCTGGCCGCCGGCGAGGTCTGGACCGACGCCGTCGCCCGCACCGTCGAGGCCGGGCTCGCCGGGATCGAGTGCCTGGCCGGCATCCCCGGCTCGGCGGGCGCCACCCCGATCCAGAACGTCGGCGCGTACGGCCAGGAGGTCTCCTCCACCATCACCGAGGTGACCGCCTACGACCGCCGCGCGGGGGAGACCGTCACGCTCACCGGCGAGGAGTGCGCCTTCTCCTACCGTCACAGCCGCTTCAAGGCCGACCCCGAGCGCTACGTCGTGCTCCGCGTCCGCTTCGGGCTGGAGGACGCGGGCGGTCTGTCGGCGCCGGTCCGGTACGCGGAGACCGCGCGCGTGCTCGGCGTGGAGCCCGGCGACCGGGTGCCGCTGGCCGACGCCCGCGAGACCGTGCTGAGGCTGCGCGCGGGCAAGGGCATGGTCCTCGACCCCGAGGACCACGACACCTGGTCGGCCGGGTCCTTCTTCACCAACCCGATCCTGGACGAGGAGCGGTTCGCCGCCTTCCGTGACCGGGTGCGCGAGCACCTCGGCGCGGACGCCGTACCGCCCGCCTACCCGGCGGGGGAGGGGCTCACGAAGACCTCCGCGGCCTGGCTGATCGACAAGGCCGGCTTCACCAAGGGGTACGGCACCGGGCCCGCGCGCATCTCCACCAAGCACACCCTGGCCCTCACCAACCGGGGCGAGGCCACCACCGAGGACCTGCTGGCGCTGGCCCGGGAGGTCGTCGCCGGGGTCCAGGACGTCTTCGGCGTGACCCTGGTCAACGAGCCGGTGACCGTGGGCGTCAGCCTCTAGTACGCCACCCCGACGCCCTGCCGGACCGTCGCCGGGTCGCCGAGCGCCGCCAGCATCGCGTGCGCCACGTCCGCGCGGCCGATGGTCCGGCCGCCGCGCGGGAAGCCGCCGACCACCGTGCGGTAGCGGCCGGTCAGGGGCCGGTCGAGCAGGCGCGGCGGGCGTACCGAGGTCCACTCGGCGGTGCTGCGGGCCAGCTCGGCCTCCGTCTCGCGCAGATCGGCGTAGACGTCCTTGAAGACCGCCGACACCACGGACCGCAGCGCGCGGTCCAGCGGGCCGTCGTCCTCG
>NZ_WWKH01000406.1:0-764 GCF_009865595.1 Streptomyces sp. SID1328
GCGGCCGCCGCCAGCCCCTCCGCGAGCCGGGCGGGCACCCCGCGCCGCAGCAGGGCCTCGCTCCAGTGCGGCGCCAGCAGAAGCAGCGCGCCGGTCGCCAGCACGGAGAGGACGAAGCCGTAACTCCGGCTCAGCCAGGGGTCGTACAGGACGAGCAGGAGTACGGCCGTGGCCAGTGCCGGTACGAGCGATCTGCGGCGGCCGGTCGCCAGGGCCAGCAGGGCGACCGCACCGCAGGCCGCCGCCCGCAGCACGCTGGGGTCGGGGCGGCACACGATCACGAACGCCAGGGTCAGCGCGCCCGCGAGCAGGGCGGTGGTCCGGAGGGAGAGGCCCAGGAAGGGGGCGATGCCCCGGCGTTCGGCGAGGCCGGCCATGCCCGGTGGGCCGATGAGGAGGGCGAGCAGGATCGTGAGGTTGCTCCCGGAGACTGCCAGGGTGTGCGCGAGGTCGGTCGCCTTGAAGGCGTCGTCGAGGTCGGGGGTGATGCGGGAGGTGTCGCCGACGACCAAGCCAGGTAGCAATGCGCGGGCGTCCGGGGGGAGTTCCTCGGTCGCCTCCCGGAGTCCGGCTCGGAGGCGGCCCGCCAGGCGTTGCGGTGCGCTCGGACCGGATGCGATTGCCGGGGGCGGCCAGTTTCGTACGCGCAGGACGGCGGCCGTGCGGTCACCGGTCGTCGTGGGCGGGGCGAGTCTGCCGGTCAGGCGGAGTCGGGTGGAGGGGAGCAGGCGGAGCCAGCCGGCGCGTGCCTCGGGTCCGCCACC
>NZ_WWKH01000407.1:0-654 GCF_009865595.1 Streptomyces sp. SID1328
CCAACCGCCCCGCCACCCCCACCGAGGCCACCGTCCGCGCCGCCTTCATCGGCACCCTGGCCGCCACCGCCGCAGCCGCCGTCCCCTTCGCCGCCGGCCGCCGCCTGCTGGCCCGCCTGGAACGGCACCGCCTGTCCCTCTGGGACACCGAGTGGTCCCGCCTGGGCCCCCAGTGGGGCCGCATGACGGGCTGACGACGCACCCGCGCAGGCAGCCCCCGAACAGCGCCCTCCTACTGCCGGCGCCTCTCAGGCCGGCAGCCCCCGTTCGAGGATCGCCGCCAGATCCGTCCCCGCAGGCAGCGTCCCGAACGAGTGCCCCCAGTCACCCCCCAGCCGCGTCGCGCAGAACGCGTCCGCCACTGCCGCAGGCGCATGACGGACCAACAGCGACGCCTGCAGGGCCAGGGCCATCCGTTCCACCACCCGCCGCGCGCTCAACTGCTCCGCCTCCGCCAGTTCCCGCTTCAGCGAGGTCACCGTCGCGTCCAGGTGGGCATTGGCGCCGCGGGCCAGGGCCAGCTCGCCGAAGAACGACTCCGCGCTCTGCGGTGACCGGCCCAGCGCCCGGAGCACGTCGAGGGCGTTGACGTTGCCCGAGCCCTCCCAGATGGAGAGGAGGGGGGCCTCGCGGTAGTGGCGGGGCATGCCGGAG
>NZ_WWKH01000408.1:0-533 GCF_009865595.1 Streptomyces sp. SID1328
GGGCGCGGCGGCCACCGCGCGCAGGGTGTCCGTGAGCGCGGCCTCGGCGAGCGCGGCGGCCTGCCCGGGCGTGAACGGCGGGGTGAGGCGGGTCTTGACCCTGCCCGGCCGGGGTTCCTTGGCGATGACGAGGAGAGTGGTCATGGGCGTTCTCCAGGTACCGCAGCGCCGGGGGGCGGCCCTGCCCTCACCGGGTACCCCCCGTTGCCGTCCGCTCCCGCCGGCCCGGGGGCGTGTCCCGCAGGACCCGGCTCATGTCGCGTACCGCCTGCCAGGTGCCGCGCCAGGTGCCGGTGACCTTGGAGGCGCCGGAGCGCGCCAGGTACGGCACGTCGTGCTCGGTGACCCGCCAGCCCTCGTCGGCCGCGCGGACCACCATCTCCAGGGGATAGCCGCTGCGCCGGTCCGTGAGGCCGAGGGCGAGCAGCGGTGCGCGGCGGGCGGCCCGCAGCGGACCGAGGTCGCGCAGGGTGAGCCCGGTGCGGCGGCGCAGCAGCAGGGAGAGCGCAAGGTTGCCCGCGCGGGCGTGCGCG
>NZ_WWKH01000409.1:0-1308 GCF_009865595.1 Streptomyces sp. SID1328
GTGGTCTCGGCGGGCCGCGCGGTGCCGGTGCCGTACAACGGATCGGTGGCCCGGCTGAACTTCGGGTTCCTGTCGGCGGCCCGGGTGCGGCGGTGGCTGCACGACGGCGCGTTCGACGTGGTGCACATCCACGAGCCGACCTCGCCCTCCCTCGGCCTGCTCACCTGCTGGGCGGCGCAGGGGCCCATCGTGGCGACCTTCCACACCTCCAACCCGCGTTCCCGCGCCATGATCGCCGCCTACGCGATCCTCCAGGCCGCGCTGGAGAAGATCAGCGCCCGGATCGCGGTCAGCGAGTACGCCCGGCGCACCCTGGTCGAGCACCTGGGCGGGGACGCGGTGGTGATCCCCAACGGGGTCGACGTGGACTTCTTCGCCGACGCCGGGCCCAAGGCGGAGTGGCAGGGCGGCACCATCGGGTTCATAGGGCGCATCGACGAGCCCCGCAAGGGCCTGCCGGTGCTGATGCGGGCCCTGCCGAAGATCGTCGCCGCGCACCCGGAGGCCCGGCTGCTGGTCGCGGGCCGGGGTGACGAGGAGGCGGCCGTCGAGGCGCTGCCCGAGGAGCTGCGCTCCCGCGTGGAGTTCCTCGGCATGGTCAGCGACGAGGACAAGGCCCGCTTCCTGCGCAGCGTCGACCTCTACGTGGCGCCCAACACCGGCGGCGAGAGCTTCGGCATCATCCTGGTCGAGGCCATGTCGGCGGGCGCCCCCGTCCTCGCCTCCGACCTGGACGCGTTCGTCCAGGTCCTCGACCAGGGCAAGGCCGGCGAGGTCTTCGCCAACGAGGACGCCGACGCGCTCGCCGAGAAGGCCGTCGCCCTGCTCGCCGACCCCGAGCGCCGGGCGGAGCTGCGGGAGCGGGGCAGCGCCCATGTGCGCCGCTTCGACTGGTCCACGGTCGGCGCGGACATCCTCTCGGTCTACGAGACGGTCACCACCGGCACCGCGGCGGTCGCCACCGACGAGCGGCCCGGCCTGTGGTCGCGGTTCGGCCTGGCCCGCGAGCGGGACGCGGAGACCGGCGCCCCGTCCTCCACCGATAACCTTCGCGCGTGATCCCCTCCCTCATCTGGATTCTCGTCGCACTGCTGGCGATCGGCGTCTACCTGAGCTGGACCGCCGGACGGCTGGACCGGCTGCACGTCCGCATGGACGCCGCCCGCGCCGCCCTGGACGCGCAGTTGCTGCGCCGGGCGTCCGTGGCGCAGGAGCTCGCCACCTCCGGCGTCCTGGACCCGGCCGCCTCCATAGTGCTCTACGAGGCCGCGCACGCCGCCCGGCAGGCCGAGGAGGAGCAGCGCGAGG
>NZ_WWKH01000410.1:0-10837 GCF_009865595.1 Streptomyces sp. SID1328
CCGGTACCACCCCCGGACCCGGCCCCCGAGCCCACACCTCCGGCACCCGGCCCCACGCCGCCGGCCCCCGGCCCGGTCCCGCCCGGCCCCTCCCCGTCGCCCATCCCACCGGGACCGGAGCCCGTGCCGAGCCCGGAGCCGGGACCCCCGCTGAGCCACTGAGGGGTACGGGGCGGACGTCGACCGGAGTCCACGGCCGGGCTCTCCGGCGCGCCCGAGCGAACTACCGGAGCCGCGACGGCCAGGGGAGACCCCGGTCCGTCGCGGCTCCGCCGCGCATGCGCCGTCACCAGGACGACTCGCCCCCCGGCACGCATCCGCAGTGGCCACGATCCGCAGTGGCCGCTGCGGATGCGTCCGCACCCGTAGGGGGTGGCTCATCGGCCCCGTTCCACGCGCCGGTTCCGAGCCCGGCCGCCTGCGTCGGCCCACCGGACTGCGCCTCGCGAAACGCCCCCCCGCACGGGAGCGGCGCGGCCCCAGCCCGGAGCCGCGCCGCACGTCATCGCGGCGAGGCGGCCCGCCAGGCCGGTGTGCCTTCCACCCAGCCCCGGCCGGCCACCCTTCGCCTAACCGCCGGAGGCCTACGCCGAGACCTCCTCGCGCCCCCCGCCCCACAGCGTGTGGAAGGACCCCTCCTTGTCCACCCGCCGGTACGTGTGCGCGCCGAAGTAGTCCCGCTGGCCCTGGGTCAGAGCCGCCGGCAGGCGGTCCGCGCGGAGGGCGTCGTAATACGCGAGCGCCGCCGAGAAACCGGGGGCCGGGACCCCTTGGCGGGTCGCGGCGACCAGGACCTCGCGCCAGTCGTCCTGCGCGTCGGCGATCTCGCGGGCGAAGGTCTCGTCGGAGAGGAGGCTCGGCAGGTCGGGACGGGCGTGGTACGCCGCCCGGATGCGGTCGAGGAAGGCGGCCCGGATGATGCAGCCCCCGCGCCAGATCGCGGCGATCTCACCGAGGTCGATGTCCCAGTCGTACTCCGCGCTGCCGGCCGCGATCTCGTGGAAGCCCTGGGTGTAGGAGACGATCTTGGAGGCGTACAGCGCCTGCTCCACCTTGTCCGCGAAGGCGGCGGCCTCCTCCTTGCTCAGCGGGGTCGGCTTCGGCCCCGCGAGGTCCCGTGAAGCCTCCCGCAGCGCCGCGTGGCCCGACAACGACCGCGCGAAGACGGCCTCCGCGATGCCGGACACCGGCACGCCCAGATCGAGCGCGATCTGCACCGTCCAGCGTCCGGTGCCCTTCTGCTCGGCCTCGTCGACCACCACGTCCACGAACGGCTCGCCGGTCTCCGCGTCCACGTGGGACAGCACCTCGGCGTTGATCTCGATCAGGTAGGAGTCCAGTCGCCCCCGGTTCCAGGTACGGAAGATGTCCGCGATCTCGGCGGGCGAGTACCCGGCGACATCGCGCAGCAACTGGTAGGCCTCGCCGATGAGTTGCATGTCGGCGTACTCGATGCCGTTGTGCACCATCTTCACGAAGTGCCCGGCGCCGTCGGGACCCACGTGCGTCACACAGGGCCCGCCGTCGTCCGCCTTGGCGGAGATCTTCTCCAGCATCGGCCCCAGCGAGTCGTACGACTCCACCGACCCGCCCGGCATGATGCTCGGCCCGTGCAGCGCGCCCTCCTCGCCGCCGGAGATGCCGGTGCCGACGAAGTGGATGCCCTGTTCGCGCAGCTCCCGCTCCCGCCGCCGGGTGTCCGCGAAGTGCGCGTTGCCCCCGTCGATGATCATGTCGCCGGGCTCCAGCAGCGGCGCGAACTCCTCGATCACCGCGTCCGTCGGCTCACCCGCCTTCACCATGATCACCAGCCGGCGCGGGCGCTCCAGTGCCGCCACGAACTCCTTGGCGGTCTCGGCCGGCACGAACTCGCCCTCGTCCCCGAACTCCTCCACCAGCTCGCGCGTCTTCGACGCCGTGCGGTTGTGGACGGCGACCGTATAGCCGTTGCGCGCGAAGTTCCGGGCGAGATTGCGGCCCATGACCGCCAGGCCCGTGACGCCGATCTGCGCGTGTGTGCTCATACCGCCTGCTCCCTAGCTGCGTCGTTGCTGCGGCTCCGTCGGTGGGGGCCCTGCGGCCCATCCTGTCGCGCCGCCCCGGCGAGCGCACATCCGGCTCGCCAGGCATGGGTACGGACGCAGTACCCCTCTCGGCTCACTTCACGGGGTGCCGGAAAGCTGCGACCTCAACCAACGCCCGTCTCCGGCCACTTGAAACCCTGACAGGCCGGATTCCGCTCTTGTCCTGGCCTGTTCCCGGCGCTTACTTTTGCCCCTCCTGACGCATGTCGAGGGGATTTCGGACCATGGCCGTACGCGGCCGGCATCGCCGGTACCAGCCGAGCAGGATCAACCGCGCCTCACTCACCGTCACCGCCGGCGGCGCCGGACTCGCCATTCCGCTGGTCGCGGCGGGCACCGCGGACGCGGCGGACGCCTCCACCTGGAACAAGGTCGCGGCCTGCGAGTCCAGCGGCAACTGGAGCATCAACACCGGCAACGGCTACTTCGGCGGCCTCCAGTTCACCCGCTCCACCTGGGAGGCGTACGGCGGCACCCGGTACGCGCCCCGCGCCGACCAGGCCACGCGGGCGCAGCAGATCGCCGTCGCCGAGAAGGTCCTCGACGGCCAGGGCCCCGGCGCCTGGCCCGCCTGCGGCCCGTGCGCCGGACTCGCCCGCGGGGGGAACGCACCCCAGGTCGAGAGCGCGCCGAGCCATCCGGCCAGATCGGTCAAGAGCCAGGCGAGACCCGCCGCCGCCCAGGACGTACGCCCGCAGACCACCCCGCAGTCCCGTGCCGGCCGCGCCGAGATGTACACCGTGGTGCGCGGCGACACGCTGTCCGGCATCGCCGGGGAGCACCGGGTGCGGGAGGGCTGGCGCGGCCTGTACGAGGACAACCGCACGGTCATCGGCGCCGATCCCGACCTGATCGTCCCCGGCCAGCGGCTCAGCCTGCACGGCGCCGCCAAGGCGCCCGTCACGGCCGCGCCGAAGCACCGGACGCAGCCGCGGAAGACCGAGAAGAAGGCCGCGCCCAAGCCGCAGCGCAAGGCCGCCACCGAGCACAAGACGTCTTCGCGCCACTCCGGCCACACCGTCGTCGCCCCCGTGCACGCCTCCATCGGCACCAGCTACCGCACGGCCGGCTCGCACTGGTCGAAGGGCTACCACACCGGCGTCGACTTCCTGGTGCCCACCGGCACCTCCGTCCACGCCATCTCCGACGGCCTGGTGGTCTCGGCCGGCTGGGGCGGTTCGTACGGCTATCAGGTCGTCGTACGGCACAGTGACGGCCGCTACTCGCAGTACGCCCACCTCTCCGCGATCTCCGTGCGGTCCGGGCAGAGCGTCAGCGCCGGCCAGCGCCTCGGCCGGTCCGGCGCGACCGGCAACGTCACCGGTCCCCATCTGCACTTCGAGGTGCGCACCGGCCCCGGCTTCGGCAGCGACGTCGACCCGGTCGCCTACCTCCGGGCGCACGGCGCCCAGCTCTGACGGTCAGGCGCACAGGGGGACGTCGGGCAGGGAGCGGGCGTCGGCGGGGGTGTTCCCGCCGACCCCCTCCCGCACGGGCTCGGCGTCCACGGACGTGAGTACCGGGGCGGCAGGGTCCACCGGCCACCTCGCACCCGGTACGCGTGAGGTGGCCGAGGGGGCGGCTGGCGCCTCGGGGGCGGCCGGGCCGCCCAGCCGCTCCGTGGTCAGCAGGATCAGGCCGCCGCACGTCACCACCGCGCAGCCCAGCGCCAGCACCGTGCCCGTGGTGCCGTGGCGGAAGGTCTCGCCGAACAGGACGATGCCGACGACGGCGGCCAGCACCGGGTTGACCACGGTCAGCGTGGCCAGCGGTGCGGCGAGCCCGCCGTCCCGGTAGGCCGACTGGGAGAGGAACACCCCGGCCGCCGAGAGGACGGCGATCACCGCGAGGGACGGCAGCCCGGCGAGACCGGTGCCCGCGCTCCAGTCGACGGCGACCGTCTTGGTGAACACCGACGACATGCCGAACGCCGCGCCCGCGCCGGTCGCCAGCAGCACGCTGCGCACGGCCGGATGCCGGTGCGCGGCCCGTGCCGCCATCATCAGCGCGACGATCGCACCGCCCGTCACCAGCGCCAGCGCCGTCCGCTGCGCCGGGCCCAGGGAACCCGCTTCGGAGGCACCGACCAGCGAGAGCAGGCCCGCGAGACCGGCCGTCGCCATCACCGCGCCCCGCCAGGCGGTCGCCCCTGCCTTCCGGCCGACGAACAGCGCCGCCATGGGCAGCGCGAAGACGATGGTCAGCGCGCCCAGCGGCTGGACCAGGCTCAGCGGGCCGAAGGCCAGCGCCACGACATGCAGCACCCCGCCGAGGCCGTTCAGCCCCAGCGCCGCCCACCACCCCGGCCGGCGCAGCGGCGCGAACCGCTCACCGGAGCAGGAGTCCGCGACGCGCTCCTGCACGACGGCACCGCCCGCGTACGCGACGGCGGAGACGAAGGACAGCAGGACGGACAACGCGAGGGCGCTCATCTGCGGCTCCCTCGCGGCAGGCGGGCCCGGCTCAGGGCACGGTCGGCTTCCATGCCGGACACTCTGCCCGCTCACGCCCGCTCGGTCGTCGTCCCTGAGCACGCAATGCGTCCTACTGCCGATGGAGTACGAATGCGCCCCACTCATCCCCAAGGCGGGTGACCGAACGTCCGTGTTCCGGGGACTGGTAGAAGTTCTGACCGTGGAACTCGATCCCGGCCTGACCGCGTTGCGCCCGCTCGGCGGCTTCTTCGTCCTGCGCACCGGCAGCCCCGCAGACCTGAGCGCACCTCCTCTCGACCAGACATACGCGGGCCAGTCGGCGGTTGTTCAGCCCGACGCCGTCGCGGACCGGGTCGCCGTGGTCGCGGACCGGCTCGGCGTCCGTGAGCCCCGCGTCTGCGCCTCCCTGGCCCAGCAGGGGCTGGCCGCCCGGCTCTGGTCGGCCGCGCTCGCCTGCGCCGCGCTGTACGGCCGGGTGCCCGACCTCGACCCGCGCCTGCTGCGCTGGGACGCCGCCGCCACCGCCCCCGACGACCTCTGGCTGACCGAGGTCCGCCCGCTGCCCGGCGACCCCCGCACACTCGCCGACACCGTGCTCCATGCTCACCTGCGGCCCCTGGGGGAAACCCTGACCCGCCGGTACGGGGTCGCCCCCGGCCTCCTGTGGGGCAACGCCGCCTCCGCCCTCGCCGGAGCGGCTCGGCAACTGGACCAGTGGGCCCGCGTCAACAGCCGTACGGATGTGGCCCGGAGAGCGGCCGACCTCACCCATGCCCTCTTCGCGCACCCCCTGTTGCGGGACACCGGAGTCCGTTCGGGCACGAGGTTCCGCCGCCGGAGCTGCTGCCTCTACTACCGGGTCCCCGGCGGAGGCGTCTGCGGGGACTGCTGCTTCAGCCGCCCGCCGGGCTCTTCCCCACGCGCCGCTTCTGGGTGACCATGAAGGGAACTGCCGCCGAAACCCAGGGAGTCACCGGGTGCGAGTGGGACTGCTGACGCGTGAGTACCCCCCGGACGTGTACGGCGGTGCGGGCGTCCATGTGGAGTTCCTCGCCCACGAGCTGGCCCAACTCGTGGACCTGGAGGTGCACTGCTGGGGCGAGGGCAGAGGCGTCGGCGTCGTACGGCACCGCCCGTGGCCCGTGCTCGACGGCTCCAACGACGCCCTGCGCACCTTCTCAGTGGACCTCTCCATGGCCGCCGCCCTGCAGGGCAGCGACCTCGTCCACTCCCACACCTGGTACGCGGGTCTCGCCGGCCACCTCGCCAAGCTGCTGTACGGCATCCCGCACGTCACCACCGCGCACTCGCTGGAGCCGCTGCGCCCCTGGAAGGCCGAGCAACTGGGCGGCGGCTACGCCCTGTCGAGCTGGGCCGAGCGCACCGCCATCGAGTCGGCGGACGCCGTGATCGCCGTCTCCGGGGCCATGCGGGACGACATCCTCGCCTGCTACCCCGCGCTGGACGCGGACCGGGTGCACGTCGTGCACAACGGCATCGACACCCGCCTGTACCGCCCCGACCCCGGCACCGACGCCCTGCGCCGGCACGGCGTCGACCCGGAGCGGCCGTACGTGCTGTTCGTCGGCCGCATCACCCGGCAGAAGGGTGTTCCCCAACTGCTGCGCGCCGTCAGGCAGATCGACCCGGACACCCAGGTCGTGCTCTGCGCCGGCGCCCCCGACACCCCGGAGATCGACCGGGAGTTCCGGGACCGCTTCCGGGAACTCAGCGCCGTCCGGGCCGGGGTGTTCTGGATCCCGCAGATGCTGCCACGCGCCGAAGTCGTCCAACTCCTCACCCACGCGGCCGTGTTCGTGTGCCCCTCGGTCTACGAGCCGCTCGGCATCGTCAACCTGGAGGCCATGGCCTGCGGCACCCCGGTCGTCGCCTCCCGCGTCGGCGGCATCCCGGAGGTCGTCGATCACGGCCGCACCGGCCTCCTCGTCGACACCGACGGCGACTTCGAGGGCAACCTCGCCCGCGCCCTCGACGATGCGCTCGCCGACCCGGCGGCCGCGCGGCGGATGGGTGAGGCCGGACGGGCCCGCGCGGTGGGGGAGTTCGGCTGGGACGCGGTGGCCCGGCGCACGGCGGGACTGTACGAGGAGATCCGCAAGCAGGCTTAGCCGCCGCCCACCAGGGCATCAGTGGGATCAACCAAGGGGAGGGGAGGCGCCATGCGCCGAGGAGGTCCTTCGGTTCTCGGGATCGTACTGGCCGGCGGTGAGGGCAAGCGGCTGATGCCGCTCACCACGGACCGGGCCAAACCCGCGGTCACCTTCGGCGGCACCTACCGCCTGGTCGACTTCGTGCTGTCGAACCTGGTCAACGCCGACGTGCTGCGCGTCTGCGTGCTCACCCAGTACAAGTCGCACTCGCTGGACCGGCACATCACCACCACCTGGCGGATGTCCAGCCTGCTCGGCAACTACGTCACCCCCGTCCCCGCCCAGCAGCGCCTCGGCCCGCGCTGGTACCTCGGCAGCGCCGACGCCATCCTCCAGTCGCTCAACCTGGTCCACGACGAACAGCCCGAGTACGTCGCGGTGTTCGGCGCCGACCACGTCTACCGCATGGACCCCCGGCAGATGCTCCGCCAGCACATCGAGGGCGGCGCGGGCGTCACCGTCGCCGGCATCAGAGTGCCGCGCGCGGAGTCCTCGTCGTTCGGCGTGATCACACCGGGCTCGGACGGCCGCATGGTCCAGCGCTTCCTGGAGAAGCCCGCCGACCCGCCCGGTCTGCCCGACGACCCGAACAGCGTCTTCGCCTCCATGGGCAACTACATCTTCACCACCAAGGTCCTCATCGAGGCCCTCCAGCGGGACGCCGAGGACGAGCAGTCGGCGCACGACATGGGCGGCTCGATCCTCCCCCAGCTCACCGGCCGCGGCGAGGCCCAGCTCTACGACTTCCACGACAACCACGTCCCCGGCGAGACCACCCGCGACCAGGGCTACTGGCGGGACGTCGGCACCCTCGACGCGTACTACGAGTCCCACATGGACCTGATCGCCGAGCGGCCCGCGTTCAACCTGTACAACACCCAGTGGCCCATCTACACCCACGCCAACCAGCTCTCCCCGGCCCGGTTCAGCGCGGGCGGCATCGCCAGCGATTCCATCGTCAGCGCCGGCTGCCTGATCCGCGGTCAGGTCAGCCGCTCGGTGCTCTCGCCCGGCGTGCGCGTCGACCCCGGCGCGGTCGTCCAGGGCTCGGTGCTGCACGACAACGTGCGCGTCGGCCGGGGCGCGGTGGTGCGGGGTGCGGTGCTGGACAAGAACGTGGAGGTCCCGCCCGGCGCGACCATCGGGGTCAACCCCGACCGCGACGCCGAGCTGTACACCGTTTCCCGGGGCGGGGTGATCGCCCTGGGCAAGGGCCAGCTCGTCACCTGACCCGCCGCCGGAAACCGGCGGACCCGCGACGCGCCGCCCTCGAACCGTCCCGGATCCCTGAGTTCACGCCGTTCGCCCCGCACGATGCAGGCAACGACGTCGAACCAGCGGAGGTCATCCGACATGAGAGGGACCCGGCGCATCCGGCTCTGCCTGGCCGGGGTGATGGCAGCGTCCGCGCTGGCCGCCACCCCGGCCGGCGCCGCCGAACCGTCCGACGGCCACCTCACCGATCTGGTCAACCCGTTCATCGGGACCCAGAACGAGGGCAACACCTTCCCCGGCGCCGCCGTGCCCTTCGGCATGGTGCAGCTCTCCCCGGACACCGGGCACCGAACGGGCTACGACCACACCCACGACCACATCCGGGGCTTCTCCCTGCTCCATGTCTCCGGCGTCGGCTGCCGCATCGGCGGCGACCTGCCCGTGCTGCCCACCACCGGTGAGGTCACCGCCACCGACAACGCCCGCTACGCCGCCGCCTTCTCCCACGACGACGAGGAGGCGAGCCCCGGCTACTACCGCGTCGGCCTGGGCACCGGCATCCGCGCCGAACTCACCGCCACCGCCCGCACCGGCGTCCAGCGCTACACCTTCCCGGCCACCACGCAGGCCAACGTCCTGCTCAACGCCGCCCAGTCGCTGCACAAGCCGGGCGGCGCCGAGGTCGAGATCCTCGACGACCGCACCGTACGCACGAAGATCTCCGGCCACGGCTTCTGCCGGGACACCGGCCCGTACACCGTGTACACCGTCACCCGGTTCAGCCGCCCCTTCACCGGCTACGGCGCCTGGGACTCCGGCGCGGTCACCGCGGGGGCGCGGACCGGGACGGGCGGGGCGTACGTCCGGTTCGACACCACGAAGGACCGGACGGTCGAGGCGACCACCGCGCTGTCGTACGTCGACGCGCGCGGCGCCGCCGCCAACCTCCGGGCCGAGGGCGGGACTTCCTTCGACAGCGTGCGCCGGCGGGCCCGCGAGGCGTGGGAGAGGCGGCTCTCGACGGTCCGGGCGCGCGGCGGCGACCCGGCGCTGCGCCGCACCTTCTACTCCTCGCTGTACCGCTCGTTCCTCGCGCCCAACATCGGCAGCGACGCCGACGGCCGCTACAGGGGCTGGGACCAGAAACCGCACCACGCGCGGGGCTTCACCTACTACCAGAACTGGTCCCTGTGGGACACCTACCGCACCCAGGCCCAGCTCCTCGCCCTGCTCGCCCCGCGCGAGGCCCGCGACATGGCCCGCTCGGTGGTACGGATCGACGAGGACGGCGGCTGGCTGCCCAAGTGGGGATACGGTCCCGTCGAGACCAACATCATGACCGGCGACCCGGTGACCCCCTTCCTGACCACCGCCTTCCACCTCGGCCTGCTGAAGGGTTTCGAGGACCGGGCCTACCGGGCCCTGCGGAAGAACGCGGACGGCGTCCCGCCCGCCGCCTATCCGGGCGTCGGCCGGGAGTCCAACGCCGAGTACCTGGCCCAGGGGTTCGCGCCGTACGTCAAGGGCCGCCCGTACGCCAAGGCCGGTGACTCCGACTACCACTTCGGTGCCTCCGTCACCCTGGAGTACGCCCTGTCCGACGCCATGCTCGCCCAGATGGCCCGCGCCCTCGGCCACCCGGACGACGCCGCCCGCTACACGGCCCGGTCCCGGAACTACCGCAACGTCTTCGACCCCACGACCGGCTTCTTCCGCGCCCGCGACGCCTCCGGCACCTTCACGGGACCGGCCGACCCGGCGAAGAGCGTGGGCTTCCACGAGGGCACGTCCTGGCAGTACCAGTGGCTCGTCCCGCAGGACCTCCCCGGCATGATCGGCCTGATCGGCGGCAAGCAGGCGGCCGAACGGCGCCTGGACTCCTTCTTCGCCTACGACAGGCTCCTCGCCGACCCCGGGACGACCGCCCGCCGGGTGTGGGTGCACGGCAACGCGTACGACTACTACGACGCCGACAAGTACAACCCGCAGAACGAGCCCGACCTGATCGCGCCCTACACCTACCTCTCCACCGGCCAGCCCTGGAAGACCACCGACGTGGTGCACGCCGCGCTGACCCTGTTCACCGACACCCCGGCCGGCATGACCGGCAACGACGACCTCGGCACCATGTCGGCCTGGAACGTGCTGTCGTCCATCGGCGTGTTCCCGGTCCAGCCCGGCTACGACACCTGGGGACTGTCCACCCCCGTCTTCGACCGCGTCGACCTCACCCTGGACCGCCGCTACTGGCCCACCGGCGGCCTCACCGTCACCGCCCCCGGCACCTCGGCGGCCGACCGCTACATCCAGGGCGTCCGCACCGACCGCACCGCGCACGACCGCACCTACCTGACCACCCGCGCCCTGCGCTCGCTGCGGACGCTCGCGTTCACGGTCGGCCCGCGCCCGTCCGAGTGGGGCACCGGACCCCGGGCGGCACCCCCGGCACTCAGGTGACCTGAGGGTCTGCCGAGCCCCGCCCCTCTCCGGGGGCGGGACTTTTATCCGTTGTTAACTGTGCGTGACCTGGTAGCACTTGACCGTAATCGGGGTTCGGGGATTGACTCGGGTAAAGCCCACCCCGTCGACGACGCGAGGCACGCCCTTGACTTCCGATCCGCTCGCCCCGCTCGACCTCGCCTTCTGGAACATGGAGTCCGCCCGGCACCCCATGCACCTCGGCGCGCTCGGCGTCTTCGCCACCCAGTCACCCACCGCCGGGGCACACGCCGCCGACCTGCTCGCCTCCCGCGCCGCCGCCGTCCCCGGCCTGCGCATGCGCATCCGTGACGTCTGGCAGCCCCTCGCCTTCGGCGGCGCCACCCGCGAGCCCGTCCCCGACTTCGACCCCCTGGACCACGTACGGCTGCACGCCCCCACCGACGACTTCCACGGCATGGCGGGACGGCTCATGCAGCGCCCGCTGCGGCGC
>NZ_WWKH01000411.1:0-8948 GCF_009865595.1 Streptomyces sp. SID1328
CTCCACCACGCCGACCCGACCTGCGCCTCCGGTGCCGTGAGCAGCGGGCCCGAGCTGCCGAAACCCGTCGCGGGCCCGGCCGGCGCGCCAGAACCGTGCGGCGGCCCCCGTATCCGTACCGCCACCGCGCCCGACGGCGCCCGCGCACCGCCCTCCCTGGCCGAACTCCAACTCCTGCGGATCTAGAGGCACCCACGACCGCGCGCCCGTGCGGCGCGGCCGTCCCCACGCGTGCCCAGATCCACTTTCACCAGCAGGAGTCCAAGCATGACCACCACCCACGCGGTCCGCCGCGCCGCGCTCGGCGTCGCCACCGCCTCCGCCGTCGTCCTCCTCGCCGCCTGCGGCGGGGAGAAGCACACCGGAGCCCACGGCGCCCCGGCGGCCTCGGCCACGGCCGGCGTCCACAACGCCGAGGACGTCACCTTCGCGCAGGGCATGATCCCGCACCACCAGCAGGCCGTGGAGATGGCCCGGCTCGCCCCCGGCCACGCCGCCTCCGCCGAGGTGAAGGCCCTCGCCGCCCGGATCGAGAAGGCGCAGGACCCCGAGATCCGCACCATGACGGGCTGGCTGAAGTCCTGGGGTGAGGAGCCCCCGATGGCCGGCATGGACCACTCGCGCCACGGCGGCATGGCGGGCATGTCCGGGACGATGAGCGCCGACGACATGACCGCGCTGAAGAAGAGCACCGGCGCCGACTTCGACAGGAAGTTCCTGACCCTGATGATCGTCCACCACCAGGGCGCCGTGGAGATGGCGCACACGGAGAAGGCCAAGGGCCGGGACAGCGGGGCCACGAAGATGGCGGACGACGTGATCGCCGCGCAGAGCGCCGAGATCAAGCAGATGAAGGGCCTGCTCGCCAAGAACTGAGCAAACGGGCGGGGCCGGGACGTGAACAAGTCCCGGCCCCGCCCGCACACGCTCAGCCGGCCTGCCCCAGCACCTTCTCCAGCGTCCCCAGCGCGGAGCGCAGCTCGTCCGCCGTCACCGTCAGCGGGGGAGCCAGCCGGATCGTGGAGCCGTGGGTGTCCTTGACCAGGATGCCCTCGCGCATCAGCCGCTCGCTGATCTCCCGGCCGGTGCCCAGCGCCGGGTCCACGTCCACACCCGCCCACAGACCCCGCGCCCGGAACCCGGTCACCCCGTGCCCCTCCAACGCCTGGAGCCCCTCGCGCAGAACCAGCCCCAGCTCGTCGGCCCGGCGCTGGAACTCACCCGTCTCCAGCAGCTCGACCACCGCCGTGCCGACCGCGGCCGCCAGCGGGTTGCCGCCGAAGGTAGAGCCGTGCTCGCCCGGACCCAGTACGCCCATCACCTCGCGCCGGGCCACCACCGCCGAGACCGGCACGATGCCGCCGCCCAGCGCCTTGCCGAGCAGCAGCACGTCCGGCACGACCGACTCGTGCTCGACGGCCAGGGTGCGCCCGGTGCGGCCGAGCCCGGACTGGATCTCGTCCGCGATGAACAGGCACCCCTTGCGCCGGGTCAGCTCCCGGACACCGGCGAGATAGCCCGCGTCCGGGATGATCACCCCGGCCTCGCCCTGGATGGGCTCGATCAGCACGGCGGCCGTGGTCTCGTCGACCGCCTCCTCCAGCGCGGCCAGGTCGTTGTACGGCACGATCCTGAAACCGGGTGTGAAGGGGCCGAAGCCCGCCCGCGCCGACTCGTCCGTGGAGAAGCTGACGATGGTCGTCGTACGGCCGTGGAAGTTGTCCGCGGCGACCACGATCGTGGCCTGCCCGTCGGGCACGCCCTTCACGTCGTACGCCCACTTGCGGGCCACCTTGATGCCGCTCTCCACCGCCTCGGCGCCGGTGTTCATCGGCAGCACCATGTCCAGGCCGGTCAGCGCGGCGAGCCGCTCGGCGAACCCCGCCAGCCGGTCGTTGTGGAAGGCGCGGGAGGTCAGCGTCAGCCGGTCGAGCTGGTCGTGCGCGGCCTGGATCAGCGCCGGGTGGCGGTGGCCGAAGTTGAGGGCCGAGTAGCCGGCCAGCATGTCGAGGTACCGGCGGCCCTCGACGTCCTCCACCCAGGCGCCCTCGGCCCGTGCCACGACGACGGGCAGCGGGTGGTAGTTGTGCGCGAGCACCGGCTCCTCCGCCCGGATCAGGTCGGCGGACGTGCGCGCGTGCGCGGGTGCGGTCATGAGCGGATCTCCTGAGTGCAGCACTTGATGCCGCCGCCTGCCTTGTGCAGCTCCGACAGATCGACGGGCACGGGGTCGTAGCCATGCGTCGCCAGGCGCTCGGCGAGCACCTCGGCCTGAGGGGCGATGAAGACGTGCCGGCCGTCGGACACGGAGTTCAGGCCGAAGGCCATCGCGTCGTCACGGGTGGCGAGCACCGCGTCCGGGTACAGCCGCTGGAGCACCTCGCGGCTGCCCGCCGAGAAGGCTTCCGGGTAGTAGGCGATGTTGTCGTCGTCCAGCACGAACAGCGCCGTGTCCAGGTGGTAGAAGTACGGGTCCACCAGGGTCAGCGTGATCACCGGGTGGCCGAAGAACTCCTGCGCCTCCCGGTGGGCGTCGCGGGTGGTGCGGAACCCGGTGCCGGCCAGCACGTACCGGCCGGTCCACACCAGGTCGCCCTCGCCCTCGGTCACCGCCAGCGGGCGGTACACGTCGTACCCCGCCGTCTTGAACCAGGAGTCGTAGTGCAGCGATTCCGGGCGGCGCTCCGGGGCGTGGAACAGCGAGCCGAAGACGCGGCCGCCGACCACGAAGGCGGCGTTGGCCGCGAAGACCATGTCGGGCAGGCCCGGCACCGGGTCGACGGCGTCCACGGTGTGCCCGTGGGCGCGGTAGGCGTCGATCAGCGCCTGCCACTGGGACTGGGCGAGGTCGACGTCCACGGGGGTGTCGGGACGCATCCAGGGGTTGATCGCGTACTGCACGGTGAAGTGCCTGGGTTCGCAGACCAGAAAGCGCCGGGGGCGCTGCACACGGGTTTCGGCCACAGAGGGTTTCCTCCGCTTTCCAGTGTGTTACTCACGGGGGTGAGACCACGGTAGAAACTCCGGCCGAGGCACGACAAGCGACGAAAGCTGCGTGATCGCGCAGGATCGCTGCGCATCCGCCGGTAGGGACGCACGAGACCTGCGCGTTCTGCGGGTTTGACCGCCGATCACTCGGGAGCGGCCTGAGTGGCGCCCGCCTCGGGGCTCTCCGGGAGCAGGTGGGACAGCACCATCACGCTGATCGTCTTCCGGATGAAGGGCTCGGCGCGGATGCGCTCCAGCACCTCCTCGAAGTGCTCCACGTCGCGTGCCCGTACGTGCAGCAGCGCGTCCGCGCCCCCTGTCACCGTCATCGCCGCCGTGATCTCCGGATGGTTGCTGACCACCTCCGCGAGCCGCCGCGGCGGGGCGGCGCCCTCGCAGTAGACCTCGACGTACGCCTCCGTGCGCCAGCCGAGCGCGGAGGGCTTCACGGTCGCGGTGAACCCGGTGATCACCCCGGTCTCGCGCAGCCGGTCGACGCGCCGCTTGACCGCCGTGGCGGACAGCCCGACGGCGGCGCCGATCTCGGCGAAGCTGCTGCGGGCGTTCGCCATCAGCGCGGTGATGATCTTGCGGTCGAGGTCGTCGAAGGACGCGGCCCTGCTGTTCACGCGGCCACTGTAATCACCTCTGCGTGACCGCCAGCGCCACCGTCAGCAGCCCCAGCACCACCCAGCCGAACCACAGCCAGCCGTTGCCGCCGAGCGCGACCGTGTACGCCGTGACGACGACCAGGCCGCCCACGGTCAGCGCCCCCATCGCCCTGGTGGAACCGTCCGCCTTGCTGGAACCTCGCATGGAACCGGGCATCGCGGCACCCTCCTCGTGGTCCGTCCACCACCATCGTGCCCCGGTTCCGCCGCCACCGGCACTCCGATGGCCGGGCGGATCCGCGCGGGATCAGCCCTCGCGCCCGCTGAGGGAGGCCAGATAGGCGTTGTACGCCTCCAGCTCCCGGTCGCCGTTCCGGTCCGCCGCCCGGTCCTTGCGGCGGGCCTGCCGCTGCTCGGAGCCGTACCACTGGAACAGCAGCGCGATCAGCACCAGCACGGACGGGATCTCGCTGAACGCCCACGCGATACCGCCGGCCGCGCCCTGGTCGGAGAGCGCGTCGATGCCGAGCGAGGCGGGCGGGTTCTTGAAGGTCTCCACCATCGGCTCGGAGGCCATCATCAGCGCGATGCCGAAGAAGGCGTGGAACGGCATGCCCGCGAACAGCTCCAGCATCCGCATCAGGTGGTTCGGCCGGTGCGGGCCCGGGTCGACGCCGATGATCGGCCAGAAGAACACCACGCCCACCGCCAGGAAGTGCACCATCATCGCGATGTGCCCGGCCTTGGACCCCATCAGGAAGTCGAAGACCGGCGAGAAGTACAGCGCGTACAGGCTGGCGATGAACAGCGGGATCGTGAACGCCGGATGCGTGATGAACCGCATGTACCGGCTGTGCAGCAGCGCCAGCAGCAGCTCACGCGGGCCGGTGCGGCCGCGCCCCGCCGTGGGCAGCGCCCTGAGCGCCAGCGTCACCGGCGCGCCCAGCAGGATCAGGATCGGCGACAGCATGCTGATCACCATGTGCTGCACCATGTGCACGCTGAACATGACCATGCCGTAGTCGTTCAGCCGGGTGCACATCACCAGACCGATGGTCAGCACACCGACGACGTACGACAGGGTGCGCGAGACGGGCCACGCGTCCCCGCGCCGCCGCAGCCGCAGCACGCCCCAGCCGTACAGGGCGAGCCCGGCCAGGCAGGCGATCAGGAAGAAGGGGTCCGCCGACCACACGAGCCCCCGTCCCAGCGTGAACGGCGGCAGATCCGGCATCATGCCGTGCCCGCTGTGGTCCATCCGGCGGCTCCTGGTTCGTGGCGGTTGAGCGGTTTCTGTCCGCACTCAGGGTACGGGCGCCCCCGCGCCCGCCCGTGAGCGGGGTCCGCCCGGCCCCGCGAGCCGCTACAGCACGCACTCCGCCTCGGCGTACCGCTCCGCCGGTACCGTCTTCAGGGTGCTGACCGCCTCGGCAAGCGGCACCATCACGATGTCCGTGCCGCGCAGCGCGGTCATCCGGCCGAACTCCTCCCGGTGCACCGCCTCCACCGCGTGCCAGCCGAAGCGGGTCGCCAGCACCCTGTCGTACGCCGTCGGGGTGCCGCCGCGCTGCACATGCCCGAGGATCACCGGCCGGGCCTCCTTGCCGAGCCGCTGCTCCAGCTCGACGGAGAGCTGGCGGGCGATCCCGGCGAAGCGCTCGTGGCCGTAGATGTCCCGGCCGCCCTCGTCGAACTCCATGGAACCGGCGCGCGGCTTGGCGCCCTCGGCGGCCACCACGATGGCGAACCGCTTGCCCGCCTCGAACCGGGCACCGACGCGGCGGGTCAACTCGTCGATGTCGAAAGGCCGTTCGGGGACCACGATGGCGTGCGCGCCGGCCGCCGTGCCCGAGTTCAGCGCTATCCAGCCGGTGTGGCGGCCCATGACCTCCACGATCAGCACCCGCTGGTGGGACTCGGCGGTGGTCTTCAGCCGGTCCAGCGCCTCGGTGGCGACCCCCACGGCCGTGTCGAAGCCGAAGGTGACGTCGGTCGCCGAGATGTCGTTGTCGATGGTCTTGGGCACGCCCACGATGGGCAGCCCGCTGTCCGACAGCAGCCGGGCCGCCTTCAGCGTGCCCTCACCGCCGATCGGGATGATCGCGTCGAGCCCGAGTTCCTCGACATGGCCCTTGACCCGCTCCACCCCGCCGCGCAGATGCTCCGGACGGACGCGTGAGGAGCCGAGGATCGTGCCGCCGCGCGCCAGGATGCCGCTGACGGCGTCCAGGTCGAGCTTCAAGTAGTCGCACTCCAGCAGGCCCTTCCAGCCGTCGCGGAAGCCGATGACCTCGTCGCCGTGGTCGGCGACGGCTCGGTGCACGACCGACCGGATGACGGCGTTCAGGCCGGGGCAGTCGCCGCCGGAGGTGAGGACACCAATGCGCATAGCCCGAATTACCTTCTCGACGTGGGCCGGGAGGCCGGACCACGTTGTCCGGCGGGTTCCCGGCCACACTACCGGCGGCAGGGGCCCCTCACCCAGCGGGCGTCCGCCTGCTGGACGCACCCGCACAGGTGAGCGGACGACGCGTCAGGCGGGCCCGCGAAAGCTCACGGGCCCGCCTGACGGGTGTACTGATATGCGGTGGTACGCGGTGATCAGGCCGGCTGCTGCGCCGCCGCGATGCGCTCGTCGCGCAGCGCCTCGTACCAGCGGTCGTCGATCGGCGGCAGCGCGTTCACGTCCAGCGCCAGCTTCAGCAGCAGGTCCGCGATCTGCGGGTTACGCGCCAGCACGGGGCCGTGCATGTACGTGCCGAACACGGTGCCGTTGTACGCGCCCTCGGTGCCGTCGCCGGTGCCGTTGCCCCGGCCCATGGTGACCTGTGCGAAAGCGCGGGCGGTCGGGCCCAGATGGGTGACGCCCTGGTGGTTCTCGAACCCGGTCAGCGGAGGCAGACCGAGGCGCGGGTCGATGTCGCCGAGCACATCGCCCACGCACCGCTCGCCCTCGCCGCGCGTCGACATCACGTCGAGCAGGCCGAGGCCCGGCTCGCGCTGGCCGAGGTCGTTGATGAACTCGTGGCCGAGGATCTGGTAACCGGCGCACACGGAGAACACGATCGCGCCGTTCTCCACCGCACGCTGGAGGTGCCCGTCGCGGCGCAGCCGCTCGGCCGCCAGCCGCTGCGGGCGGTCCTCACCGCCGCCGATCAGGTAGATGTCGCCCGAGGTCGGGATCGGCTGGTCGCTGCGCACGTCGAGACGGGCCACGTCCAGGCCGCGCTGACGCGCCCGGCGCTCCACGACGAGGGCGTTGCCCTGGTCGCCGTAGGTGCTCAGCAGGTCGGGATAGATCCACACCAGCCGCAGTTGGTTGTCGCTCATGGGGAGGTGTTCGCCCTTCTGGCTCAGTTGCCGACGCGGCGGCGCAGGTCCTGGAACGCGGTGTAGTTGGCGATGACCTCGATACGGCCCGGCGGGGCCGCGGCCACGGCCTCGTCGAGGTTCTCGCACACCTGGAAGTGCTGGTTCGCCACTTCCAGACGGACGGCGAGGTCCAGCTTCCGGTCACCGATGACGAAGATCGGGTGGCCGGTGAGCCGGGTGTAGTCCACGTCCCACAGCCAGGAGGTGTCGGTGCCGTCCGCCCCGCGCGCGTTCACGGAGAGGATCACCGGGGTGGGCGGCGGGTCGATCAGGGAGAAGGTCTCCAGCCAGCCGGCCGGGTTCTTCGCCAGCAGCAGACGCAGGTCGCGGTTCTGGAACTGGACCACGTCGTAGCGTCCGGCGACCGCCTGCACCTGGTACATCCGCTCCAGCGCCACCTGCGGCGGTACGCCGAACACGGCGGCGACCGCGGCCGAGCTGGCCGCGTTCGCCTTGTTGGCGCGGCCCGGCAGCTGGAGGTGGATCGGCCAGGCGGAGCCGTGCGGGTCGAGGACGTGGTCGCCGGAGAGCGCCCAGGTCGGCGTCGGGCGGCGGAAGCCGCACTCGCCGCAGAACCAGTCGTCACCGGGGCGCTGCATCACACCGCCGCAGGACGGGCACGACCAGGCGTCGTCCTTCCACATCTGGCCGGCCGCGACCCAGACCACGTTCGGGGAGGACGAGGCCGCCCACACCACCAGCGGGTCGTCGCAGTTGGCGACGACGACGGCCTTGGAGCCGGACAGGCCCTCGCGCCAGTTCTCCGCGAGCATCCGGGTCTCGGCCGCGCGGTCCAGCTGGTCGCGGGAGAGGTTCAGCAGCGCGATGCACTTGGGGCTGGTGTCACGTGCCACGCCGGCCAGGTACTTCTCGTCGACCTCGATGACACCGAACTTGGCGTCCGAGCCGCCCGCGAGGGCGGAGGTGATACCGGCCGGCATGTTGGCGCCGAGCGCGTTGGACACCACCGGACCGGCGGCGCGCAGGGCCTCCGCGATCAGCCGGGTGGTGGTGGTCTTGCCGTTGGTCGCCGACACCAGGACCACGTCCAGGTGGGTGGCGAGCCGGGCGAGCAGGTCGGGGTCGAGCCGCAGGGCGACCTTTCCGCCGATCACCGACCCGCTGCCGCGTCCCGCGGCGCGCGATGCCGCCGCGACCGCCTTGCCCGCGGTCACGGCCAGCTTGGCCCGCGGCGAGAGCGGGTCCGAGTTGCCTGCCATCAGTCCTCGATCCTCCTTGCGTACGCGCCGCGCCTGGGGCCATCCGGCAGCGTGGTGGGGGCCTCAGCCTATCGAGAACCGTTCGCACACCCGAATCCCGGTCCGCCCGGCCCGCCCTCGCGCGCTCGGCGCGGGCCGAACGAACCGTACCCTTGCCGCCATGCGACACCGCTCGATACCGGGTGCCCACGGGCGCGTCCGGCCCCTCACCCTCCTCGGCGACCCCGTGCTGCACGCACCCTGCGGGGACGTCACCGACTTCGGCCCGGAACTCGAGGCGCTCGTGGCGGACTTGTTCGCCACCATGTACGCCCACGAGGGCGTGGGCCTGGCCGCCAACCAGATCGGCGTGAACCTGCGGGTGTTCGTGTACGACTGCCCGGACGACGACGAGGTCCGCCACCTGGGCCATGTGGTCAACCCCCACCTGGTGACCGCCGACGGGCTGGAGTTCCTGGGCCCGGAGGGCTGTCTGTCGCTGCCGGGCCTGGAGGCGGGCACGGAGCGGTACGACCACGCGGTGGTCGAGGGCGTCACGATGACGGGGGAGCCGGTCACCGTCGACGGCACCGGGTTCTTCGCCCGCTGCCTCCAGCACGAGTGCGACCATCTGGCCGGCACGGTCTACGCCGACCGCGTGACGGGCCGTCGCCGGCGCAGGCTCGACCGCCAGGTACGGAAGGCCCCCTGGCGGACGTGAGGCCGGCCGGGAGCGGTCTAGGTCCTGTCTGACAATTCCCGTCTGCCGCGCGACGCC
>NZ_WWKH01000412.1:0-266 GCF_009865595.1 Streptomyces sp. SID1328
GCAGGCCCGCCGCGCACGACCCCGCCGCCTGGAGAGCGAGCACGGCCCCGGCCAGCGCACGCTCCCCCCGGGCGTCGGCGAAGGCCACGGTGACGACCTCCATCGACCCGAACACCGCCCCGGTCGCCGTGAAGCAGACCAGCAGGGGCCGGATGCCGGGGGCGCGCAGCGGGGACGGCGCCCGGGTGCGGGGGCTGGGCGGGGGCTCGGTCGCGCGCTGGGCGGTGAACACCAGCATTCCGGCCGCCAGCAGCGCGGCCCCGGCG
>NZ_WWKH01000041.1:0-2638 GCF_009865595.1 Streptomyces sp. SID1328
GCACCGCACGGTCCTCGCGGGCGGCGCGCTCGCCCCGCCCCCACAGGCGGGCCGATACCTCTACGCCGACCTCGGTCCCCTGCGCGAAGCCCTCGCCGCGCAGGGCGTGCGGGACGCGCAGGAACTGGAGGACTTCCTCACCGCCCGGCTCGGCATGCCCGCGCCCGGCGCCCACCGCTTCGGCGACGACCTCGGCGCCCTGCGCGTACGGCTGTCCACCGCGGCGCTGCTGGGCGGCACCGACGAGGAGCGCGAGGCCGCGCTCGCCTCGCCCGACCCGACGGAACTGCCGTACACGCGGGACGCGTTGCTCACCCTGGGGTCGGTCCTCGACGAACTCCGTGACGAAGCCGTGCGATGGGAGCCTCCTCGATGACGCAGCAGACGCATGAGTCCAGGTCCACCGTCACGACGGCCACCACACCGGTGCCGGATGCTCCCGAACCCGTGGACGCGGCGCCCTCGGCGCCCGAGGCTGTCGTCCGTGCCCCGCTCGCGCCCGCGTCGCCGCCACTGGCCGAACCCCGCCCGCTGGGCGAGCACCGGGTGTGGCCGCGCACCTTCCACGACCGGCTCACCGCGCCGCTGCCCGGTTGGCGGGCCATGGCCCGCTTCGCCCGCGAGGGCGCCGTACGCCCCGACCCCGAGGGGCTCGTCGACATCCCCCGACTCCCTTACGAGCCCGGCCCGTTGCCCCGCGTCGGGGCCGACACCCTCGCCGTCACCTGGGCGGGGCACGCCAGTTGGGTGGTGCGGATCGGCGGACTGACCGTGCTCACCGACCCGGTGTGGTCGCGCCGCATCCTCGGCACCCCGGCCCGCGTCACCCCGGTCGGTGTCCCCTGGGACAGCCTGCCGCCCGTCGACGCGGTCGTGATCAGCCACAACCACTACGACCACCTGGACGCCCCCACCCTGAGCCGGCTCCCGCGCGAGACACCGGTGTTCGCACCCGCCGGGCTCGGACGCTGGTTCCGGCGCCGGAGGTTCAGCCGCGTCACCGAGCTGGACTGGTGGGAGGGCGCCCAACTCTCCGGTGTTCGCTTCGACTTCGTGCCCGCACACCACTGGTCCAAGCGCACGCTGACCGACACCTGTCACAGTCTGTGGGGCGGCTGGGTGATGACCGCGACGGACGGGCAGCGTCTCTACTTCGCGGGCGACACCGGTTACGGCCACTGGTTCGGGCGGATAGGCCGCCGCTACCCCGGTATCGACCTCGCCCTGATGCCCATCGGCGCCTACGACCCGCGCTGGTGGCTCAGCGACGTCCACTGCGACCCGGAGGAGGCCGTACGGGCCACCCTCGATCTCGGCGCCCGCCGGATGGCGCCCATGCACTGGGGGACGTTCGTGCTCTCGGCCGAGCCCGTCATGGAGCCCCTCACCCGCGTCCGCACGGCCTGGGAGAAGGCGGGCCTGGCCCGGACCGACCTGTGGGACCTCCCCGTGGGCGCCTCCCGCGTCCTGGAGACCTCCCCTACCGCTCCTCGCCCCGCACCCGGCGCACCAGCCCCGGAGCCGTGCTGACCAGCACGGTCAGCACCACCACCGCCAGCACACCCTCCCACGGCCGGGCGAACAGCGAACCCCCGAGCACACCGATGACCTGGTACGTCAGCGCCCACGCCAGGCACGCCGGCAGGTTGCCCCGCGCGAAGCGCCGCAGCGGCCACTCCGCCAGCAGGCACGCCAGCATCACCGGAATCCGGCCGGCGGGTATCAGCCGGGACAGCACCAGCACCGACAACCCGTGCTCGGCCAGCTTCTCCCGCGCCTGGTTCAGCCGCTCCTCCGGTGCCCGCGACCGCAGCGCCTCCAGCCAGCGCGACCCGCTCTGCGAGCCCAGACCGCGCCGCCCCAGCCAGTACAGCGCCGCGTCCCCCAGGAAGGCCGCCAGCGACGCCGTCACGAACACCAGCGCGAGCGAGAACGGCGCCGTCCGGTGCAGCGCCACCACCGTCGCCGAGCTGACCAGCGCCCCCGTCGGCACCACGGGTATCAGCGCCCCCACCAGCACCAGCAGGAACAGCGACGGATAGCCGAGCGCCTGACTCGTCGACTCCAGCGGCGCACCCGTCGTCGCGGCGGCGGCCAGCACCGCCGAGCCCCCCACGCCTCTCACCGGCCGACCTCCAGCCGTATGCCCTCGCCGTGTCCCAGCCGGTGCACGGTCACCTTCGGCGCCGCCTCGGCCGCCAGGCGCACGAACTCCTCGCCCGGCGCGTGGAATTCGTGCGGGCGCACCGCGTCCATCCCGATCGGCCAGTACGTGCCGTAGTGCACCGGCACCGCCCAGCCCGGCGCCAGCCGGGCCAGCGCCCGTGCCGCCCGGCCCGCGTCCAGATGCCCCTCACCGAGGTACGGCCCCCAGCCGCCCACCGGCAGCAGCGCCACGTCCACCGGGCCGACCTCCTCGGCCATCGCGTCGAACAGCGCGGTGTCCCCGGCGAAGTAGGTGCGCGCCTCGCCCTCCACGACATAGCCCAGAGCCGGGGCGCGGTGCGGGCCGAACGGCAGCCGCCGTCCGTCGTGCAGCGCGGGCACCACCCGCACCCGCAGCTCCCCGAGCCGCACCTCGTCGCCCGGCACCACCTCGGTGAGGTCGAGCCCCCGCAGCCGGCGCAGTCCGGGCACC
>NZ_WWKH01000413.1:0-19469 GCF_009865595.1 Streptomyces sp. SID1328
ACCGCCGACACCGTCCGGGCCGCCGCCGCCCGCCTGGCGCCCTGCGACTCAGCCGATCCCCATCCCAACCGCAGCTGGTACGGCCTCGTCGGCACCCACCTGTACTACGTGGTCGACCTGGTCGAAGAAGCCACCGGCGCCAGGGATGTGAAGGTGAAGACGGCCCGTCTGAGCCTCGCCGAACTCGGGTTCCCCGTTTTCGCCCTGGCCTGGAACACGCTGCTGACCCAGGGCCACCCCGGGCACACCGGCTGACTACTTCCCTGCGCCAGCCGCCGCACGAACCCGGCGTCTGCCCGGGAGTCGGCATCTCGTCAGCGCGTATCAGCCTGCCGAGAAGCGGGCAGGGTGCCTGCCGGTTTCCCTTGTTGGTCGGCAGGCGCCGCAGGGGGTGTCGTTGTTGCGGAGGCTGTGGGTGGTGTCGTTGAGCTGGTAGGAGCGCAGGTCGCCGATGGTGCCGCCCTCGCGTCCGACACAGACGTGCCGGCCGAAGTAGTTATCCTTCGATGACCACGCCGATCAGACGGCTCCCGCACCAGGACATCACCCCGACCCAGCGGACGATCGACCGGGCGCTGTCAGCGGCGCGAGCCCCTGTCGAACGAAGCGTCGCGCGACTGAAGTCCTGGCAAATCTTCCGCCGGGCACGCTGCAGCCCCCAACCAGCACAGTCACAGTTGTGACTTAGAGCTCTAGTTGGCCCGTCCGGTCAGATACGCGCTCAGTACTCGGTGGAGCCGCCCCACAGCGTCCCATACGGTCGGTTCATGATGATCAAAACGGGAGGCCCCCGCAGGCTCGGCGTCCCTTCCTCCGAGGCGCGGTTGCACTTTGATGCGGAACTGCAGGAGCTCGGCGGCGGGCCGCGGCGCCGCTTGCTCATGGTCGACGACGAGCCTGCCTTCGAGCTCAGCTTCTACTGCGGAACGTGCCCGCTCCTGTTTCGCCGACTGGAAACCGCGAGAGCAAGGTTGTCCCTGGAGAGCATGCAGGAACGGCTCAGCGGGCCACTGGACGATCCGGATGACGGCGGCGTGATCGCTGCGTTCGGCGTGTTGCTGCCGGAGGGCGAGTACCTTCCGCTGCTCCTGAGCGTGGAACCCCAGCTGATCATCCCCGGCAAGGAAGGTGACTACTTCAGCGATGAACAGGTCGCGTCGTGGGGGATCGACCAGTTCTGGGGCCTCCCGGAGTACCCGCACACCCCGTACTACCGGACCTTCGAGACCGCGGTTGACACGGACGCCCACCTCTACGAATTCGTCGTGCCAATGGTTCCTCCGACCTGGAACGACAGGGAGCGTGTCGAGAAGTACATCGCGCTCATGGAGCAGGGAACGGCCCCCACGGCAGTGGCGATCTCCACGCTGGACGTGTGCCAGCCCGACAGCAGCTTCGGAGATGACCCCTCCGTGCACTGGGGCCTGACCCACTTCCTCCTCGACGGCCACCACAAACTGGAAGCTGCTGCCGCGGCCGGCCGGCCGGTGCGGCTCCTCTCCCTCCTGACCCTGGGCGAGAGCCTCGCCGGAGCAGACGACCACGCCCGGCTGCCCGCGCTGCGCGCCCAGTCCCGCACTGCCCGAGCGACCGGCACCTGAACCAGCGCCGAGGACCACGTTTGCGGGCCAACAACAGCACACACCCGGGTCGACTAGACCGCTAATGAGCCAACTGAAGCAGTAAGTCACAAGTCACATCAGTCACCCTCCTAGGACTCCCGCGAGGTCCAGAAATCGCCATTTCGGATTTCCGCCGCTCGCCCGCGCCTAGGCCGTTACGTTCGGATCACGTGATCGTTGGTCGGGGCGCGCCGTTGGCTGACGCTCAGTGGACGAGGCTCGAGCCGTTGTCACCGGACTGGACGTCCAGGCAGGGTAGTCGGTGGCTAGGGCCCCGGGAGGTCATCGATGCGATCGCTGAGGGGATCTGAGTGCACGGGTACACGTCCCCCTGGTGATGAGCGGTTTGAAGTGGAATAGGCCTTGTTCCGGAGCGCAAGGTCGGTCGAGGCCATGCGTCAACCACACAGCGACGTTCCCTTCCACGTCGACGCAGTCCGGAGGTTGTTGAAGGGCGCGCGAGGGAAACACTGAGGGGGTGTACCTCGACCGGTCCGAGATCAACTGTGTTGCACAGAAGTGGGGTTGGCATGCACCCACGCATCCGACGGACAACGAAGAGAGCGACCGCTGTCGCAGCTATCCTCGCGGCGACGGCGGGTTTGAATCTGGCAGGCGCACCCAACGCGGCTGCCGCCGATCGGGCCACGTTCGACGTCAGCGTAGGTGCGACCTACTACCGCGGCACGTTTGACTTCTACAACCGATCGGTCGTTGTCGACGGCGTCCTGCGGGGCCTGAGCACCGGATGCCGCAGGGGAGGGGCGTGGGCTTACGACGCCGGCGGCAATCCGCTGGCCCACAAGACTACGTCCCTCGTGTGCAACGGGGCCGTGGAACGGGACATCCCGCTCAGCTGGGACGTGCAGGGCGCAGCCTCCTCGGTCGTGGTCGACCTTCTCGACGCCGACGGTAAGCTCCTCAAGTACTGCGTTGCCACTCGCGGAGACGAGTACTGCGAGGTGACCTAGTCGAGGACACCAAGGACGGTGTCAGGGCGGCACAGCGAGCAGGCCGGGACCTGCTCGCGGAGCGCGTCGACGGCCTGCGTCCGGGTGATGCCGGTCCCGGCCGTTCGGGCCGGACGAGGAGGCGCGGCCGCCGACAGGAACGACGGCAGGGGAACCGACGGCTGCGCCGTCCTCGCCCGGCGGCCAGCGCGCCCCCCGCCGTCTCCGCCGCGCCGTCCGGTTCGGGCGGTGCGTGGGGCGTGGTCGGGCCGGCAACAAGTTGCCGGTCACCGGCTCGCTGAACAACGTGCGCGGTCAGTTCTTCACCGACTACAACCTGCTCGCCGCGGGGTCGGTGCTGGTCGCGCTGCCCACCGTGCTGCTCTTCCTGATCCTGCAGCGGCACTTCATCGCCGGGGCTCACCCTCGGCTCCGTCAAGGGCTGAGGCGCCCGCCTGGCGGGAACGCGGGGCGCCGGGCAGCCGCAGCGTGCCGTCGGGAATCGACGGGCGGGGCCGCGCCGCCATGCTCACGCCTTGAGCGACCGGATCGCCTCCAGCACCGAGACCATGTCCGAGCCGCCGCGGCCCAGTTGGACCGTGGTGTCGAACAGCGCGTAGCAGGCGTCAAGCAACGGGGTCGGCACCCCGGCCTCCCGCGCCGCTTCGAAGATCAGGCGGTTGTTCTTGAGCACGTCACCGGCGGCCGCCTGGGCGGCGAGATCCCCGGTCACGATCTTGTGGAGCTTCGTCCGCGACACGTCGCTCGCCATCGGGCCGGCGTCGTGCACCGCAAGGAACCCCTCCATGTCCAGGCCGTGCCGTTCGGCGAAATGGGCGGCTTCCGCCAGCCCGGTCACCATGGTGATCAGGAACAGGTTGATGGAGAGCTTCATCAGCAGCGCGCCCGGCACCGGGCCGCAGTACTGCGTCTGACGGCACATCGGGTCCAGCAGCGGCTCCACCGCGGCCGCCGCCTCGGCCTCGCCCGCGAGCATCGCGACCAGCCGGCCATTGCGGGCCGGCTCCCTGGACCCGGAGACGGGGGCCTCGACGTAACGGCCGCCCGCCGCCTCGATGTCCCTGCCCAGCCCCTTGGAGTAACTCGGTGACGTCGTGCCCATGTGGACGACCGTGCGCCCCGCGATGTCCAGCCCGAATCCGGTGGGCTGCCGCTCCAGGACGGCGTCCATGGCCGGTTCGTCGGCGAGCATGAGGATCACCGTGTCGCACTCGTCGAACACCTCGGCCGCGCTTCCGGCCACCTGCGCGCCCGCTGCCTTCAAGGACCCGGTCCTGCCGGCGGTGCGGTTCCACACGGTGAGCGATGTGCCGGCTCGGGCGAGATTCAAGGCCATCGGCTCTCCCATGAGCCCCAGTCCGATGAATCCGACCTTGGTGACTGTCTCAACCGCCATGACCCCTGCTCTCGGACATACCGCACACGTGTCTGGGCCGCTCCGGCCACCCTGCGGCCCGCCGGCTGACCACCCGGCCGCATGGGTTGCTATGACAGCTGTCATGACGCATGATGCCTATGACAGCTGTCATGGTCAAGCGGTGCCCCGGCATAGGGAGCGAGTGTGGCGGACATCCTCTCCGGGGCGACTCCCCGGGAATGGCCCCGGCTGATGTGGGAGCTGTACGAGCCGGTGCACGACATCGTCTACTTCGCACCCCAGGCCCGGCAGGCCGCCGACGAGGCCGGGATGCGCGGCTTTTGGATGGGGTACTTCGGCATGCGGGCCGCCCCGCTCGGGCCCGTCGGCCCAGCCGTGGTGACCAGCTGCTTCTACGTCTTCCACCCCGACCGGGTGGCCAGGGCGGTGCCGGACGCCTGGCGGTACGCGAGCCCGTGCGACCTGCTGGCGGCCCGCGAACGCGCAGTGGACGGTGCGATGCGGCAGCTGTTCGGCGATCAGGTCGTCACCGGTCCGCAGATCGCCGAGGCGGCGGACCTCGCCTGGCAGGCGGCCATGGCGGCCGACACAGCGGGCCGAGTGCTCGGTGCGGCCAACCAGGCGATCGAGCGGCCCGCTCAGCCCCACATCCGGCTCTGGCAGGCCCTGACCACCCTCCGTGAGCACCGCGGAGACGGGCACATCGCCGTACTGGTCGGCCACGGTATCGGACCGCTCGCCGCCCTGGTGCTCAAGGCGGCCGCAGGAGAGTCGGACGGCACGGCGTTGCGCGAGGGCCGCAAGTGGGATCCGGGTGCCTGGCAGGCCACCGAGGCGGAACTGCGCGCCCGTGGCCGACTGGACGCGCACGGCCGCCTGACCGCTGCCGGAGCCGCCGAACACGTCCGCATCGAGGACGAGACCGACGCCGCCGCAGCACGCCCATGGCAGGCCCTGGGCAAGGACGCCACCGAACGGCTTGGTGAACTGCTCAGACCGCTGGCCGAGCAGGTGGCCGGCTCCGGCCTGATCCCGGCCGACAACCCGGTCGGACTCACCGGCACCCGGCTGGGCGGCACCCCCGGTGCCGCACCCGACCGCCTACCCTGACACCCGAAACGGCGCAAGGGAGACGACATGGCACGGACCGAGTGGTCACCGCGGGAGCGGATCGTGTACAGCGCCGCACAACTGATCCGAATACAGGGGGTGAACGCCACCGGGGTCCGGGAGATCGTGGAACGCGCCGACGCCTCCCGCGGTTCCCTCCAACACTACTTCCCGGGCGGCAAGGAACAGCTGGTGCGCGAAGCGGTCGACTGGGCGGGCCGGTTCGCCGGAAGCGCGGTCGGGCGGTTCCTGGCCGACCTCGACCCACCCACACCCTCCGGCCTGTTCGCCGCGATGGCCGATCAGTGGCGCAGCGAGTTCCGGCGCTGCGGGTACGGCCGCGGCTGCCCAGTCGTGGCGGCCACCGCCGAGACCGCTGCCGTCAGCGACGGCCTGCGCCGGGCCGCCAGCGCCGCCTTCCATACCTGGCAGGAGCCTGTCCGCGACGCCCTGGTGTCGATGGCGGTCCCGCAGGCGCGGGCGGACTCGCTGGCCGTCCTGATGATCAGCGCCCTGGAAGGCGCCATCATCATGGCAAGAGCCCACCAGGACACCGGTCCGCTCGACACCGTCGTCGCCGAGCTGACCCCACTGCTCGACAACGCTGTACCACCGCCGAAGTGAACACCGCCCAGCCCGGCCGGCAACGGAAGGAAGCCGCATGATCCTCGACGGCCTGCGCACCCCGATCGTGCTCGCGCCCCTGGTCGGAGGCCCGTCCACGCCGGAACTGACGGCTGCCGTGAGCAACGCGGGAGGCTTCGGCTTCCTCGCGGCCGGCTACCTGAGCGCCGAGTCGCTCGACCAGCGCCTAGCCGCGACCCGCAAACTCACCGAAGACCCGTTCGACGTCAACGTGTTCGTCCCCGGCGAGCCGTCCGCCGGCGGTGACGTCCGCCGCTACGCCGACCGGCTCGCCGGGGAGGCACGCCGCGCCGGCGTCCCGCTCGGCGAGCCCAGGTACGACGATGACGCCTGGGCGGCCAAGCTGGACCTGCTGCTCGATGAGCCGGTGCCGGTGGTGTCGTTCACCTTCGGCTGCCCGAGCGCCGAGACCGTCACGCGGATCCACGACGCGGGCAGCGAGGTGTGGGTGACAGTGACGTCCCCGTACGAAGCCGCGGAGGCGACCGCGGCGGGTGCCTGACGTCCTTGTGGCGCAGGGTGTCGAGGCCGGCGGCCACCGCGGAGGCTTCCGCGACGACGCACTCGGCCGACGCACCAGCCGCCTACCCGGAGGTGCACCATCTGACGGCACCGCTGCGCCAGGCGGGCCGGACGGCGGGCGACCCGGACACCGTCAACCTGTGCCCCTGGCACGCCTGACGGTCAACCTGGCCGCAGCCGACCTGGTCCGCAGGCTCGACGGGGAGATGAGGGCTGCCCGGCACGCCGCGCTCACCACGGCCGGTGTCCCCGGAGGGGACTGACCTGCCGCAGGGCGCGGCGCTACCCATGACCGGCAGCCGGGGATGTGGCCGCCGCGCCACCGGCGCCCCACCGCCGGCCGGATGACGAGCAAGGTGGCGGGAACGGCCCATTAACCGTTGCGGGCGGGTGGTTACCCCGTTGTCCCGGCACCGGGCGCCTGGCAGACTCCAGCCGGATCTTCGATCACCGGGGCGACCGGTCTGGGGGCGGGCATGACCAGGGACGGCATCAGCCGACGGAGCTTACTGCAGGCCACGCCAGCGGTGCCGGCCAGCCGCCGCGTCCTCACGTACACCGCCGGTACCGGCGCCTCGGTGACCGCCTCGCCCACCGGGGACCGGCTCATTGTGGAGGTGCAGGGAACACCCAGTCGAGCGCAGTGGTCCTGGTCTGCTCGCTCATTGACTCCACCGTCCTGCGCGTCGGCGTGCCGGACCAGGGCGTTCGGAAGTACGTGTCCCGTGACAGACGATCTTGACGGTTTGCCAAATGATCTTGATCGCTGGACTTCCGGCGCCCTCGGTGAGCGTGGAGGACTGACAAGGGTGCCGCCGAGGGTCTTCCTTCGGCAGCACCCTTGCGGACCTGGCGGTGTCCCGCGCGTCCGTGTGGCTGACGAGGGCAGTCCAGCAGTCTCGCTCACCAGCTGGGGTCGAGTCTCAACACAGCGTCCTTGCCAGCCATCCACCGGTCGAACTCCGCGTTGGTCACGAAGATGGGTTGGCGGCCGGCCACTTTGCGAACGGGCTCAGTAGGCGTAGATCGACGTCGCCTTGATCCGCCTATATGCGCCCCATGTCGTGCACAAGGTGGTGCTGGACTTGTTGTACTGGGTGCCGTGTGCGGCGATCCGCCAGCCCGGGTAGGCGATAAAGCCGCCGCCTTTCTTGTATAGACCGCCGTTGTTGCCCATGGTGTAGCCCTCCAACAGGTAGTGGTACCCGGCTGCGGAACGCAGGTACACGCACCCGTCGGCGTGCTGGTAGGTGCCGTAGAACGTCCCCGTCCGGGATGCGGCCGCTGTCGGCGTGGCCGCCGCCCGGACGGGGACGGCCGTTGCCGGCACCGCGGCACCCAGCATGAGGGCCAACGTGCCCGCGGCCAGGGCCGCTGTCTTCCCCTTGGTCATGTTTCCTGCCTTCTCCGGTGCTCCGCGTCGAGGGGCTCCGGCGTTGGGGTGAGGCGATGCCAGTGGATCACGAGGCGAAGGCGGGGTCCTCGCCCCGCCGTTGCGAGACACGGGTCAGCTGGTGCTGTCCCACTTCCAGCTGCTGCAGTTGTCCGGCTCCAGAGGAATGCTCACGCAGACGCGGTACTTGATGGTCTGGCCGCCGGTGAAGCTGCGGTTGAAGTCTGCGTAGGTGTGGCAGCCCTTGGAGTTGCGCAGCGTCTGCATGCTCGCGCCGGCCCGCTGGTACTGGGCGTAGGACGAGAAGCCGTCGCAGAGGGTGTCGGACACCCTGAAGTCGTCCGTGCTGCTCCAGTAGTTGACGCGGGCGGCCTCCTTGCCCAGGTAGTACGCCGAGGTCTTGCCGGTCGCGGACGCCGAGCCGATCTGGAGGAACGACAGGACGCCGATCGAAGCCACGGCGACTGCCGCGCGAGTGAGATGCCGGACGGACATGGTGGTGCTCCTTATGGTCTGAGATGCGGGTGTGCCGGATCCCTCACCACACCCCCCGTGGCTGCGGTGGGTCCGGACGGCGACGGGCTGGTCAGCCGGTGGGGATGAGGTAGTAGCAGTAGTGGCCGGCTCCGCCGTAGTAGGTGTCTCCGGTGAGTTGTGTGCCCTCGATCAGATGGTTTCCGGTGGCGGGTCCGACGATCCCGTCGGCGTCGCCGCCCATCCAGGCGTCCTGCGCGCGCCGGACCCAGTAGTCGGTCCAGTTGCCGAAGATGCCGTCCTCCGCCATAGGCCGCGAGTGATAGCCGTCGACGTGCCACTTGGCGGCCCAGTCGTTGATCAGGTGCTGCACGCACCACACGGCGTGTGGGTTGTTGTCGTAGCCCATCGCGATGTTGGGTGCCTTGGCCGAGGCGGTGGGCGCGAGGGCCAGCGTGCCGGCGGCTACGGCCGCGCTCACGACGCCGACCACGACGAGTCGGGACCTGGTCCGTGCGGTAGGCATGGTTGCCTTCCTTCGTTTGGGGAACCGCGCGGCTGCCAGCGGCCGGGTTCAGGGGACGTCGGGGGTGGTACGGGCTGGGCATCGCCGCCCTGCTTGTGCCACCGAGCTTGCGCCGCCGGCGCAACTTCGTGCCACAGCTGGTCGGCAAGTGCCGAAACGGCGGGACAGTGCCTCCGTGACCTGCAGTGATGCGCGGTGGGACGGGATATTGCGGGACGCTGGCCGGATCAAGCCGGTGCGGGACCCGGAAGGAGCGGTGGCAGGCCCTTTCTCAGTACTGTGGTCAGCCAGCACGGCACGTGTGAGAAATGGAAGCGGATCATGCCACGGTGGAAGGCGCTCCCGGAGGCTTTGGCTCCATCGGTGCACGAACTGTTCCTTCGGCTGCGGCAGTTGAAGGACGCGCGGGAGCTGAGCCTTGCTCAGATAGCTGCCAAGACTGGGTACAGCACCTCTTCCTGGGAGCGGTATCTCGCAGGCCGCAGCCTGCCGCCGCGCCAAGCCGTCGAAGCTTTCGCCCGCGCGTACAGCGCGGATCCGGACCGTCTGCTGGCGCTCCACGAGGTCGCCGCCGACGCCTGGGCCAGGGCCGCCGTGCCGGAGCAGCGGACCGCCACGCCACCCGGCGCACCCGCCGACCCGCCGGCTCCGCAGCGCCCCCGGCGCGGTCGGAGGGTGCGGATCGCCGTGGTCGCGGGCGCGCTGGTCATGTCCGTCGCGGCTGTGCTGCTGGCGGTACGGCCGTGGCATGACAGCGATCCCGCCGCCCCACCGAGCTACGTCTGCCGGATCTCACGTACCGACGGTCTCTGGTACGCGGGCCTCAGCCGCACCCGGACCGACCTCGTCCAGCAAGGCATGGCCGGGGCGGAGGTCGCCGAGATCCAATGCCTGCTGAAGCGCGCCGGCTTCCCCCCTGGAGACGTCGACGGGATCTACGGAGACCTCACCCAGCGGGCCGTCAGGAGGTTACAAACGAAGCACCACCTATCCGTCGACGGCGTGGTCGGGCCGCATACCTGGGAAGCCCTGCGCGGATGACGGCGACCGGCGGGAAGGGAGACGAGGCGGCGACGGGAACCAGGGAACTGCCCCCGGAGACCGCCCGCCTCGTCCGGGGTCTGCGCGACCTCCGTGACCGCACCGGTCTCAGCCTGGCCCGCCTGGCCGAGGAGACCCGCTACAGCAAGTCCTCCTGGGAGCGGTACCTCAACGGTCGGACCCTGCCACCGCGCCGGGCGGTCCTCGCCCTGTGCTCGCTAGCCGACGAACCGCCCGCGCGGCTCGTGGCGCTGTGGGAGCTCGCTGGCCGGTCCGGCAGCACGGCGCCCACCACGGCCCCGAGCGCCCCGGCCGCGGCAGAACCACCACCGACGGCTCAACGGCACCTGCGCACGCCGGTGATCGCCGCGGTCGCCCTCGGCTACGCCGTCGTGGCCGGACTCGTCGTCGCCCTGTGGCCCGGTCCGGGCGGGTCCTCCCAGCCAGCCCCGCGGTGCCACGGCGCCGCCTGCGAGGGCAAGAGCCCGGCCAGCACCTTCTGCGGACTGCAATCGACCACGCTCGCAACGATCCACGCCACAAACGGAGCAGAGCTCGACGTCCGCTACAGTCCGCGGTGCGAGACCGTCTGGGCACGCGTCACCCAGTCCCAGGTGGGCGAGCAGATCGACATCACCGTGCCCGGCGGCCACATCCGCGCCGCCCAGGTGACCGACCAGCTCGACGCACAGGCCTACGTCTACACCCCCATGGTGGCCCTCGGCTCTGGACGCGACGTACGCGCCTGCCTTACCCCCGTGCACGGCGGCGTTCGCCAGTGCTTCACGGAGCACGTCCCGCACTGACACCGACGCCGGCCACCGGCCTCAGCGGGTCGACTGCGCTCCCCCGCGTTCAGGAGTTGGCCGGATCTCGCTGTGGGTGGGCGGGTACCGTGCATGACAGTGCCCCGGCTGCTTTCCTCAGCCGGGGCACTGCTACGTCCGGACGGCTACTGTGCTGTCCTCACTTCTTGGTCGTCATTGACGGGCAGAACGTGCCCTGCGCGAACCCGTAGAACGCGTCCACCTGAGCCTGCGTGCCCCCAGTGCTCTTGTCGTCCTCCTTGTAGAACTCCCACGTCTCCTTACCCGAGGCAACCGATTCGCAGTGGTCACCAATGACCGTGGCGAACAGCTTGGCGTCCCCGGTCTTGAATGGCGCATCCGCGTAATTGTTGGCCACGGCGACGGCCGCCAGGCGCATCACCATCGCATCGGTGATTCCGTGCTCGTCCAGGTAGTCCTGCACGGAGGTGTCCTCGGTCTCTTCCGCTTCGGGCTCCGGGGTGGCCGGCTCTTCCGTCTGGGGTTCCACGACCTCGTCGGGGGTGCTGGCGCTGGCGGGTGTGGAGTCGCTGCTGCATCCGGCGAGCAGGAGTGCGCTGGTTGCTAGGGCGGCTATGGCGAGATGTCTCATGCGGGGGAAGCCCTCACTTCTGCTTGTTGTGGCGGTCGATGGTAGTGAAGAAGGTGTCACCAGCCCGCCAGGCATCCGGTAGCCTTTCACCTTCCCGAGGCCCGGCCCCTGCGGCTGGATCGGCGCCTGCATGCCGTCCGGCTACCAGCCCTCCCGGGCTGAGCGGGGTGGTTCCCTCGTTGGGCGGCAAGCGAAGCCCTACCGCACCGTTCGTCGGACGTCCAGGATCGGGCTCGCCCGACCGCGAAGCGGCGCCGTAGGCGTCCTGGACGGCCGGCGGGCGGTGTGGTGCCCTCCGGGTGCCGCCCGACGAGGGGGCCACCCCGCGACCCACCACCATCTCCACCACCCACACACCGGCACCCAAGATCCCCGCCCCCACACCCACCCTCCGCAGGGTGGCCGGGGTGTGGGGCAGAGCCCCGCAGTCCTGAGGCGTTGTCAGTGACGGCTGCCATCATGGCCCGTTGCAGCGATGCGAGGGGGAGGCATCCATGCCTTGGGTACGGCCATACGTGCGCTCTGACGGGACAGAACTTGCTGGTACCGGGCGGAGCCGCGTGGAAGGCATGAGCCCATGTGGATGCTGCCAGAGCCGATGCTCGCGGAACCCGTAGCAGGGGTGTGACCGAGATACGCGCCAAAGGGGCAATGGGATGATCTTGAAGCCCTGAGCGCCGTCGGCCGTCACCCATTCGGCTCAGTGTCGTTGGTGGTGATGTTGAGCGTCGTCTGGGGCCTGGGGTGGGTTGTGACATCGATTGAACGGACCGCGTATCCACGATTCAAGCGGCTGATCACCGCGCATGAGCTGCATCTGTTCTTCTCCCCGAGCCGCGATGAGCTGGAGTGGGCGGCTGATGCCACGGACTGTGATGAGCATCTGCTGGCCCTGCTGCTGATGCTGAAGTCGTATCGGCGCATGGGGTGTTTCCCGGCGCTGGAGGACGTCCCGGAGATGGTGGTGGACTTCGTCCGGCGCGCGGTGGAGCTGCCGGGGGGCACGCTGCCGGTGTACCGGGCGGAGCGGACCGCCAAGCATCACCGGGGCCTGGTCCGCAAGCGGGCCGGTGTGACGTACGACCAGGCCAAGGCCCGGCAGATCGTCGAGCAGTCGATCCGCAAGGAGGCCGCGGCGAAGAACCGCCCGGCGGATCTGATCAACATCGCGCTGGAGAAGGCGGTGGAGGCCGGGCTGGAGCTGCCGGGGTTCTCCACCTTCGACAAGATGGCCTCGAAAATCCGCACCGAGGTGAACGCTTCGATCTGCGCGGGTATCCACGACCGCATGAGCGCCGCTCAGCGGGCGGGGCTCATGCGGCTGCTGGAGAAGCGCGACAGCGACGGGACGACGCTGTTCAACCGGCTGAAGAAGCCCGCCAAGGGCCCGACCTGGTCGCACTTCAAGAACCTGACCAAGCGTCTGGAGTGGCTGGACGAGCTCGGCGACACCGATGTGTGGATGGACGGGGTCGCCGCGGGGAAGATCACCGACTTTGCCGGGGAGGCGGACGCGGCGGACGCCTCGGAGCTGCGGGACTTCGTCCCCGTCAAACGCATCGCGCTGGTCGCCGCTCTGACGCACAAGGCGAGGATGCGGGTGCGGGACGACCTGGCGACGATGTTCTGCAAGCGTGTGGCGACGAAGATCAAGAAGTCGAAGGCGAAGCTGGAGGAGATCCGGCTCGCCGAGCGGGAGATCGTCGAGGCTCTGATCGGGAACTACCGCACGGTGCTCAAGCACATCGACGAGGGCGGCCCGGCCCAGGAGGCGCTCACGAAGGCCGCGGCCATGACCGCCGAGGCCCGCCAAGCCCTGGGGGCCTGGACGAGGAGGCGTCGGTGGACGAGGTCGCGACGCGGCTGGAGGGCAGGGTCTCCCCGGCGGTCCTCGCTCTGGTGAAGGCCCAGGTGTTGCAGGCCGACGGATTCGGCGCGGTCACCCGCGCGGTGGAGGGCTTCGGTGGGTTCGCGAAGCAGTACGAGCAGATCGAGAAGGTCTCTGCCCATCACGCCAACTTCTGGGAAGTGCTGCTGTACGGGCAGATCGGCCGGGACCGGGCGGTGATGTTCGACCTGGCCGACAACGACAAGCTGAAGTTCACCGCGATCAGCGAGGACAGCCGGGTACTGGACGCCCTCGCGCACGCCCAGCGGCACCAGGCGGCCCGCGGCGAGTACATCACCGCCTTCAACGAGGAGGGCAAGGAGGTCGACATCTCCTTCGCCACCCAGAACTGGCGCAAGGCCGTGGTCGACAAGACCCGGACTGGGCAGTTCGTGCGCAAGCACTTCGAGGCGATGGTCTTCACCGCGCTCGCCGAGGAACGGCGCACCGGCGACGTCGCGGTGGTCGGCTCGGAGGAGTACGCCGACTGGTCCGAGCAGCTGCTGGCCTGGGAGGTCGTCCAGGAGACGCTGGGGTCCTACCTGGTGGAGGTCGGCCTCGCCGAGGCGGGCGAGAGCACCGATTTCGACGCGACGTTCTTCCGCCGGCAGCTGGAGGACAAGCTGCGAGGCGCCGCAGCGGCAGCGGACGCCGGGTACCCGGAGAACGACGGCCTGGTCATCGATCTGGAAACGGGCATCCCGTCGCTGAAGGCGCACCGGGCTGACGGCCAGCGGCCCTCGGCGAAGCGGCTGGAGCAGGAGATCAAGGCGAGGATGCCGGAGCGTTCCCTGATGGGGATCGTGGCCCGGACCGCGTACTGGGTGGAGTGGTGGCGCCGTTTCGGCCCGCCGTCGGGCAACGAGCCCAAGCTCACCGACCCCTTGGGCCGCTACGTGATCGTCACGTTCGTCAAGGGCACCAACATGGGCCCGTACGAGGCCGCCCGGCACATCCCCGGCGTGAGCGGGCACGAGCTGTCGTACGTCGCCAACAAGCACTTCTCGATCGTGCTGCTGAACGAGGCGATCGCCGACCTGGTGAACGCGCACGCCCGCCTGGACATCTCGCAGGCGTGGGGCGACGGGACCGCGGTGGCTGCGGACAGCACCCACATGGACACCTATCTCGACAACCTGCTCTCCGAGACGAGCGTCCGGTACGGCAAGCCGGGTGGGATCGCCTATCACCACGTCTCGGACACCTACATCGCGCTGTTCACGCACTTCATCCCGTGCGGGGTGTGGGAGGCCGTCTACATCATCGAGGGCCTGCTGAAGAACACCAGCGAGGTGCAGCCGACCACGGTGCACGCGGATACCCAAGGCCAGAGCTTCCCCGTCTTTGCGCTCGCCCACCTGCTGGGCTTCGACCTGATGCCCAGGATCAGGAACTGGAAGGAACTGACCTTCTACCGGCTCTCCAAGCAGACGGAGTACGTGCACATCGACGCCCTGTTCGGCGAGCCGGGCAAGAACGTCATCGACTTCGACCTGATCGAGTCCCAGTTCCGCCACCTGATGCGCGTGGCCGTCTCCGTACGCGAGGGCACCATCTCCTCCTCCACACTGCTCAAACGCCTGCGCTCGGGCTCACGAAAGAACGCCACCTACGCCGCTTTCCGCGAGGTCGGCCGCGTGATCCGCACCGTCCAGCTCCTGCGCTACCTCTCGGACGCGCCGCTGCGCCGGCGGGTGACCGCGGCGACCAACAAGGTCGAGTCGTTCAACCGGTTCTCCCAGTGGATCGGCTTCGGCAACCGCGGCGTCATCGCCGACAACGACCCGATCGAGCAGGAGAAGGCGATGAAATTCAACGCCCTGCTCACGAACATGGTGATCTTCCACAATGCCCTGGACATCGCCGAGATCATCCGTCAGCTGCTGGAAGAAGGCTGGGAGATCGACCCCGAGGACCTGGCCCACATCTCGCCGTACCTGACCGAGCACGTCAACCGGTTCGGCGAATACAGCACGCACGAACTCGGTATCCAGCCGGAAGCGTACGACCCGAAGCTTGACGTCGACTTCACCCCGCTCCGTGAGCAGAGTCTGATCGCCGCCGGCCTCGGTCAGGCCGCTTGACCCAACGTTCTCGCCTACGCGGCCGCCCTATTTTTTGGATCGGGATGCGGGTCGGCTATGTGGTGGGCCGCAGGAAGCGGACGACGGCGTCTTTCTCCATGTCGACTTCCCGCTGGATCTGAGGGGGGACAGGTTCGAACGCATTCACCTTGATGGAGCGCGCGCCGGAGCCACGGCTCCAGGTGGCGATGGCCAGGCCGTCGGCGATGACGGTCGGCCGGATGAGGCCGCCTCCTGGCCAGACGCGGGCCTGGTGGAGAGCGGGGACGGACATCTCGCGAGTGCGGTAGCCGATCAGGTAGTTGTCGTAGGCGGGCAGCATGCGAACGTCTGGAGTGTCAGACGGGCCCGGGAGTTCCTCCACCCGTCCGGCGAGCATGGTCAAGCCGCCGTACTTGGTGATCACGCCGGATTCCGCCAGCAGTTTCCAGGCCCTGCGGGCCCAGGTGACCGGCAGCCCGGACCAGGCGGCGAAGTCCTCCAAGGTGGCGGGGGCGTGCGCGGCCAGGTAGCGACGGGCCAGCTCGGCGAGAGCAGCGCCTTCCTCCCACCGGGCGCCCCCGGTGGTGGGCAGCCAGTCGTCGAGCAGTACATACGTGGCCTCACCGGCGCGCTGCGGACCGTGACAGAGGACGGCAGTGAGTGCCGCGTGGCGGATCAGGTGGAAAGGCTCCTGCCCGTCCGGCGAGATACCGAGGGTGGTGAGGTGCTCGGTCAACTCGGCTCGGGTAAGCGGGCCGTGCGCGGCGAGAACGCGCCGGATGAGATAGTCGGCGCGCTGGCGCAGATCATCGTCCAGGCCCAGCTGCTGGTTGCGGCAAGAATCCGCGGGGACAGCAACCGCAACACCCAGCGGGCGTCGTCGCTGGGAATGGTGTGCAGGGTGCCGCGCATGTACCAGCCGCGGACGATGCTCCGCTTTTTCTCGTATGCCGTGCGGATGGCCTGGGCGGTGATGTCCCGGCCGCGTACCCGGATGCCCAGGTCGGCGGCCGTGGCGTCTTGGGCCTGGATAGCGAATACCCGTCGGACGACCGCCTCGGCAGAGTCCTCCCGTGCTCCGCCGGTCAGGGCCTGCGCACAGGCCCGCAGCCGGAGGACGCTCTCGTGGTCAAGCATCGGGCTGTGCCTCTCAGCCAGCGCGGTCAGGAAGCGGCCTTGTCGAGGATGTCGGCGAGTTCGGCGGGCGCGGACAGCATCGGCCAGTGCCCGGTGGGCAGGTCGAAGCGCCGCCACGGCGGCTGGTTCAGGTAGGCCAGCATCGGCACCCCGGCATCCAGCAGCCCCGTGAAGTCATGGCACGCCACCAGGACACGGTCCACACCGGGACGGGGCTCGGCCGGGCCGGCGAGACGCTGGGTGAAGGTACCGAACGGCTGAGGGATGGCACCCGTGCGCAGAGCGTCCAGCTGGCCCTCATCGAGCCCGTCGAGGCTGCTGGACATGCCCAGGACCTCAAACGGCGGCATCGGCAGCCGCCACCCGTCGCCAGACGCGTCGACCTGCTGGCGCAGCTGGTCCGCTGCCTGCGGTGGCATGAGGTCGAGCATGCACATGCCCGCGGCAAACGGGGCGCTGTCCACATAGACCACGCGCTCCAGCCGGCCACTGAGACGTCCGGCTGCCCCGGTCACTGGAGCAGCCGCGTAGCTGTGGGCGACCAGCGTGACGTCGCGCAGATCGTTCCGCTCGACGAAGCCAGTGATGTCCGCGATGTGCGTGTCCAGATCTGTCTCGGGTCCGCCCTGGTCTGCGTGCTCGGCCAGGCCCGTCAGTGTCAGCGGCAGCGCCGTGTGACCACGCTCCTGCAGAGCGCGAGCGGTGTCTTTCCAGGCCCACGCCCCGAGCCAGGCGCCGGGAACGAGTACGAAGGTGGCCATGTGATCTCCCAGAAGTAGGTGCTGCGGGGAGCGTAAAGTTGATACAGGACACAATCCGCCCTGAAATGCCGAGTGACCAATGTCGCATCCCCTCACCCGCGTGCTGACCCTGCTGGAACTCCTCCAGTCGAACGCCCGGCTCAGCGGGGCGGAGCTGGCAGACCGCCTGGACACCGACGTCCGCACCGTGCGCCGCTACACGGCCCACCTACGCGACTTGGGCATCCCCGTGGAGGCCGAACGCGGCCGCTACGGCGGCTACCGACTGGCCCGCGGCTACCGCATGCCACCTCTGGTCCTCACCAACGACGAGGCTCTCGCCGTGGTCCTTGGCCTGCTCGCGGCAGAGCGTCTGGGCATGGGGACTGCCGCGCCGGCCAGTGCCGGTGCTCTGGCCAAGATCGAGCGGGTGCTTCCGCACGCCCTGCGCGAACCGCTCGCCGCCATGCGGGAAACCCTGTCCTTCACCGCCAACGCCGTGATCGGTCAGGCACCCGGAACCGGCGTCCTGCTGGCACTGGCCCAGGCCTCCCGCGCCCGCGCGACCGTCGGTATCAGCCACCAGTCCTGGCGCCAGGAACACACCGAACGCGACATCGACCCCTACGGCGTGGTCTTCCACACCGGCCGCTGGTACGTCGTCGGCCACGACCACCTCCGCGACAGCCTGCGGACCTTCCGCATCGACCGCATCGCCTCCGTCACCCCCCGAGCCGACAGCTTCACCGCACCCGACGGCTTCGACTCCGTGGCCCACCTGACCTCGACCCTCGCTCAGGGGCCATACCGCTGGCAGGTCGAGGTGACGATCCATGGCCCCCTCGATGAGATCGCCCGCCGGCTGCCCCGCTCAGCGGTGACCCTCACCGCCCAGCCCGCTGGCGTTCTCATGCACGCACGGGCAGAACGGCTGGACGGCATGGCCCACATGCTCGCCTCCCTGGAGTGGCCCTTCACCATCCACCATCCCGACGAACTACGGCAGGCGCTCAAGAATCTGGCCGCCCAGCTCACCGCAGCCGCCCAGCGGAGACCGGAAGAACTACCGCAGTAAATGCCGGATTTACTGCGGCAGAGCCCCTACCGTGATCACCGCGACCTGCGGCGGACCAATCCAGCCGCCGGGGCGAGGTGTACGCATTTACTGCGGCAGTGCCGGAAGGGTGGGGGCAGCGTGACGATCGAACCGGCGACCGAACGCGGGAGCGGGGGCGCACTTCGGTTGCCGCACGCTCGGGTCGGGCCCCTGTCCGCCCCGCCGTCGTCGTACACCCCGGCGGTCGAGCGGTACCTCACCGGGGCGGGCGTCGCGAAGTCCTCCGCGCGGGTCTACCGGATCTCGCTGACGACGTGGGGGTGGATGCTTGCCGGGGAACCGGCGCCGACCGGTCCGGCCCGCCGGGCCGCGAAGCCGCCCGTCTTCCCCGTCGCCGCGATCTGACAGTGCCGTGGAAGACATAGGCTCGCTTGTCGTACCTCGTAACCACAGCCCGGAAGTTCTTCAGGGCAGGTCCCGGGCAACGTCCCGCAGGCGCTCACCAACACCTGCGGGACCGGCCTCGGGATTCGCTGACGGCTTCCTGGCTGCATGGACGGTGAGTGATCGATGTAGACGGCTCACCGCTGGCTCGGCGGCTGTAGGAAGATCCCGGTATGGATACCTGCGACAGTCATCAGACCGTGCGGTCGCCGCGGTTGCGGCCCGGGGATCGGGTGCGGATCGTCTCTCCAGCCAGTCCGCCCAGCCGCGAGGGAGTTGCCCGTGGCGTCGAGGTGCTGAAGTCATGGGGGCTGCGGGTCGAGTTGGGCGAGCACGTCTTCGACCAATGGGGGTACACGGCCGGGCGGGATGAGGATCGCGTCTTCGACCTGAACGCCGTGTTCACTGACTCCGGAGTCCGCGCGGTGATTGCCACCCGGGGCGGTAAAGGCGCCTACCGCATCGTCGACGACCTGGATATCGGCGCCCTGCGGCGCGACCCAAAACCCTTGGTCGGCTTCAGCGACATCACTCACCTCCATCTTGCCCTGTGGGCGCGAGGCGGTCTGGCCTCGCTACATGGCCCGTTCGCCAACTGGAGCGACGAATAGTCCGGGCTGGCGTCAGCCGAAGCCCTTCGCCGCGCGCTGATGACCACCGATCCTGTGATCATCCAACGGGACACCCGCCAAGCCAGCGCGGCGGTCGCCGTTGAGGGTCTGCCGACCGGTGTCTTGGTCGGCGGCAATCTTGACGCGATCCGCACCGAGGCCGGAGCCGGTCTGCCGAGCCTTGAGGGGGCGATCCTCTTTCTCGAACACCAGAGAGGCACAGGGCTGGGAGAGGTCGACCGCGCACTGACTCAGCAGACCCGTACTGGGGCCCTGGAGGGGTTGTGCGGTGTCGCACTTGGCCAGTTCCTCGGCTTTGACCAGGATGCCGATGATCCAACCCTGGGGGGATGGGGCATCACCGACGTCCTGCGCGACCGGCTGACGCGCCTGGGTGTTCCCGTTCTCGGTGGACTCCCTGCCGG
>NZ_WWKH01000414.1:0-20061 GCF_009865595.1 Streptomyces sp. SID1328
AGCGAGGCTCGGCTGTGGTTCCCCAGGGGCGCGGGGAACTGCGCGACCGGCCCCCACGGGCCCGCAGCCGAACGAGGGGGACGCGCACGCGCGAGCGATGAAGCGAGGCTCGGCTGTGGCTCCCCAGGGGCGCGGGGAACTGCGCGGCCGGCCCCCATGGGCCCGCAGCCGAACACGGAAGGCGCCCGCGCGAGCGATCGAGCAGGGCTCGGCCGCAGACACCCGGGGGCGCGGGGAACTGCGCGGCCGGCCACGACCGGCCCGCCGTCGGACCACCACGCGCGAGGCGCCACCCCCTCCGTAGACTGGGCGACGTGAGCGACTCGCCCGGTAACAACGACACGCCCGACCCCCTCGCCGACTTCGACGACATCATCGCCGAGGAGACCGACCGCGACCCCGACCTCGCCGTGATCGAGGCCGGCAGCCGCACCCTGCGTACCCAGGGCGGCCCGCCGGAGGCCGACGTACCGGCCCGCCCCGAGGACCCCGAGGTGGACCGCGCCCTGCGCGAGGTGGAGACCGAGCTGGCCACCCGCTGGGGCGAGACCAAGCTGGAGCCGTCCGTCACCCGGATCGCCGCCCTGATGGACGTACTGGGCGACCCCCAGCGCACGTACCCCTCCATCCACATCACCGGCACCAACGGCAAGACCTCCACCGCCCGCATGGTCGAGGCCCTGCTCGGCGCCTTCGAACTGCGCACCGGTCGCTACACCAGCCCCCACGTGCAGTCGGTGACCGAGCGCATCAGCCTGGACGGCGCCCCGATCAGCGCCGAGCGCTTCATCGAGACGTACGAAGACATCAAGCCGTACATCGAGATGGTCGACACCGCCCAGGAGCACCGCCTCTCCTTCTTCGAGGTGCTCACCGGCATGGCGTACGCCGCCTTCGCGGACGCGCCCGTGGACGTCGCCGTGGTCGAGGTCGGCATGGGCGGAAGCTGGGACGCGACCAACGTGATCGACGGTGACGTGGCCGTGGTCATGCCGATCTCGCTGGACCACACCGACCGCCTCGGCGGGACGCCCGAGCTGATCGCCACCGAGAAGGCCGGCATCATCAAGCCGGACTCGACCGTGATCATGGCCCAGCAGCCGGTCGGCGCGGCGCAGGTGCTGCTGAAGAAGGCCGTCGAGGAGAACGCCACCGTGGCCCGCGAGGGCATGGAGTTCGGCGTGGTGGACCGCCAGGTCGCCGTCGGCGGCCAGCTGCTCACCCTGCGCGGACTGGGCGGCGAGTACCCCGAGGTCTACCTCCCGCTGCACGGCGCCCACCAGGCGCACAACGCGGCCGTCGCCCTCGCCGCCGTCGAGGCGTTCTTCGGCGTCGGTGCCGAGCGCGCCGAGCCGCTGGACATCGACACCGTGCGCAAGGCGTTCGCCGCCGTCTCCTCGCCGGGCCGGCTGGAGATCGTCCGGCGTTCCCCGACCGTGGTGCTGGACGCCGCGCACAACCCGGCCGGCGCGGAGGCGACCGCGGAGGCGGTGCGCGAGTCGTTCGACTTCAGCCGGCTGATCGGCGTGGTCGGCGCGAGCGCGGACAAGAACGTGCGCGGGCTGCTGGAGGCGTTCGAGCCGATCTTCGCGGAGGTCGTCGTCACGCAGAACTCCAGCCACCGCGCGATGGACGCGGACGAACTGGCCGGTATCGCCGTCGAGGTGTTCGGCGAGGACCGCGTCCAGGTCGAGCCCCGGCTGCCGGAGGCGCTGGAGGCCGCTATCACGCTGGCCGAGGAGGAGGGCGAGTTCGCCGGCGGCGGCGTACTGGTCACCGGTTCGGTCATCACGGTGGGCGAGGCACGCCTGCTGCTTCGGAAGGGCTGAGGTAAACCGCTCGTGCGTACGCTCTGTTCATCGACGCTGATCGGCGAGTTCTTCGTCATCGGGTTCGCCGGTCTGGTCGCCATGAAGGACCCCTCGCTGGCCGTGTCCACGGTGTGGTGGGTCTGCGGGGTCGCCATGGTGCTGTCCGTGCTGCTGTGCGGCATGGTGACCCGGCCGGGCGGCGTCGCCCTCGGCTGGGCCCTCCAGCTCGCCCTGATCGCCGCGGGCTTCTTCGTCCCGATGATGTACTTCATGGGCGCCGTCTTCGCGGCCCTGTGGTGGGCCTCGGTCCACTACGGCCGCAAGGTCGACGAGGCCAAGGCCCGCTTCGCGGCGGCCGCCGAAGCCGGTTCCTCCCCTACGGCTGACGCTGCGTGACGAGGGCGCGGACACGCCCTGTAACCTCGTGCCACCGCACGTCAGTCGTAAGGAGCCTCCCGTGACCCAGCGCACCCTCGTCCTGCTCAAGCCCGACGCCGTCCGTCGTGGCCTGATCGGCGAGATCATCGGCCGTATCGAGCGCAAGGCCGACTGGCGGATCGCGGCGCTGGAGCTGCGCGAGCTGGACCGGGGCACGCTGGAGCAGCACTACGGCGAGCACGAGGGCAAGCCGTTCTACGAGCCGCTGGTGCAGTTCATGTCCTCCGGCCCCGTCGTCGTGATGATCGTCGAGGGGGAGCGGGTCATCGAGGGTGTGCGGCAGCTCGCCGGGCCGACGGACCCGATCGCGGCGGCTCCCGGTTCCGTCCGGGGCGACTTCGGGGTCATCGTGCGCGAGAACCTGATCCACGCCTCGGACTCGGAGGAGTCCGCCGAGCGCGAGGTGAAGATTTTCTTTCCGGGCCGTGACTGACCGGTGCGGTGCGGGCCCGTCCGGGCCGCGCCGTAAGGAGTTTTAGGGAATTTTTTCTGAGGGTCCGTCAGGCCCCCCGGATATCCCGCCGCCGGACGGCCGTACCATTTCGGCCGTCCCTCGGCATATGCGTTGCCGTTCGGGGGAACGCATGCCCCCGATGGACCGTCTCCACAAGCGAGGCGGCGCGCCATCTGCTGACAATGGGCGAAGACCCTCGCGCGGTGTTCGTGCAGGCGCGTCTACGATGGAAGCCTTCACGTCACCGCACCCACCTCGCCGACCTGAAAAGCCCTCAAAAGCTTCCAGGGAAGGCCCGTCGAATCCTGATGGGGAACTCAATGTCGTTCATCGGCCGTGACATGGCTGTCGACCTCGGGACCGCCAACACGCTGGTGTACGTCAGGGGTCGCGGGATCGTACTCAACGAGCCGTCCGTCGTGGCGATCAACACCAACACCGGTGGAATCCTCGCGGTCGGCGCCGAAGCGAAGAAGATGATCGGCCGCACGCCGGGCAACATCGTGGCCGTGCGGCCGCTGAAGGACGGCGTGATCGCCGACTTCGAGATCACCGAGCGGATGCTCCGCTACTTCATCCTGAAGATCCACAAGCGGCGGTATCTGGCCCGGCCTCGGGTCGTCGTCTGCGTGCCCTCGGGCATCACGGGTGTCGAGCGGCGCGCCGTCATCGAAGCCTCCTCCCAGGCGGGCGCCCGCCAGGTGCACATCATCGAGGAGCCCATGGCCGCGGCCATCGGCTCCGGCCTGCCGGTCCACGAGGCCACGGGCAACATGGTGGTGGACATCGGCGGCGGCACCACGGAGGTCGCGGTCATCTCCCTCGGCGGCATCGTCACCGCCCAGTCCATCCGCGTCGCGGGTGACGAACTGGACAACGCGATCATCCAGTACATCAAGAAGGAGTACAGCCTCCTGCTGGGTGAGCGGACGGCCGAACAGATCAAGATCACGATCGGTTCGGCGTACGACCTCGACTCCGACGAGCACACCGAAGTCCGCGGCCGGGACCTGGTGTCCGGGCTGCCCAAGACCGTCGTCATCTCCGCGGCGGAGGTGCGCAAGGCGATCGAGGAACCGGTCAACGCGATCGTCGACGCCGTCAAGACGACCCTGGACAAGTGCCCGCCGGAGCTGTCCGGCGACATCATGGACCGGGGCATCGTGCTCACCGGCGGCGGCGCCCTGCTGCGCGGCCTCGACGAGCGGTTGCGCCGGGAGACCGGCATGCCGATCCACATCGCCGAGGACCCGCTCGACAGCGTCGCGCTCGGCTCCGGCAAGTGCGTCGAGGAGTTCGAGGCGCTGCAGCAGGTGCTCGACGCCCAGCCGCGCCGATGACATGACACTTCGATTCCGCCGTACGAGACGTTCTGCTCTCGTGCGGCGGATCGTTGATATAGAGGCATAAGCTCCCCCAACGGACCCCCTTCGATTCGCGCATCGGCAACGGCGCTTTATCGGGGGTCCCCGAATTCCTATAGAGGAAGGGCACGGCCGCCGCACGTGAGGGACACGAAAGAGAGCCGGCTGCTCCTGGTCCTGCTGATCGCCATCGCGTTCGCACTGATCACGGTGGACATCCGCGGAGGCCGGAACTCCCCGGTCGACGGAGCCCGGCAGGCCGCGGCCGCGGCCTTCGGCCCGATCGAGAACGGAATGTCCACGGCGGTGGACCCGGTGGGCAACGCCGTCTCCGCCGTCCGGAACTCCGGAGACCGCCATGACCGGCTCGCGGTCATGGAGAAGGAGAACGCGGCGCTCAAGGCCAAGCTGGGCAGTGACGACCGCACCCGCAGCCGTCTGAACCAGCTCGACAAGATGCTGAAGGTCGCGGGCCAGGGCCAGTACGGCATCAAGGGCGCCCAGGTCATCGCCATAGGAGCGGCCCAGGGCTTCTCCCGGACCATCACCATCGACGCGGGCGCCGACGACGGCATCAAGCGGGACATGACCGTGCTCAACGGCGACGGCCTGGTCGGCCGCGTCACCACGGTCGGCCCCGACACCGCCACCGTGCTGCTCGCCAACGATCCCGACTTCACCGTCGGCACCCGGATGGAGGGCAACGACGAACTCGGCTTCGCCTCCGGCCAGGGCGACCGCCCGCTGCGCGTGGAACTCCTCAACGGCAAGGCGGAGGTGAAGAAGGGCGACCGGCTCGTCACCTTCGGCTCCCAGGCCGACAAGCCGTTCGTGCCCGGCGTCCCGGTCGGCGTGGTCTCCCGCGTCGACCCCTCCGGCGGCGGCCTGACCCGCACGCTCTACGTCACCCCGTACGTCGGCTTCAGCAAGCTCGACATCGTCGGCGTGGTCGTGGCGGGACCGAAGAAGGACCCGCGCGACGAGGTCCTCCCGGCCAAGCCCAAGCCGGTCCCGACGCCCACGGTGACCGTCACGGTCACCCCCTCGGCGGACGGCTCCGCGCCGGACGACACCGACACCGACGGCCAGCAGCAGTAGGAGCTGAACCCCCATGCGCCTCAACCGCGTCCTGCTCTCCACCGTGCTGGTGGTCGTCGCCCTGGTGATCCAGGTGAGTGTCCTGGCCCGCCTCCACCTGCCCGGTGCCGTGCCCGACCTGCTCCTGCTGACCGTTCTCGGCCTCGCCCTGGTGTACGGCCATGTCGGCGGCGCCCTGGTCGGCTTCGGCGCGGGACTCCTCGCGGATCTCGCCCCGCCCGCCGACCACGCGGCCGGCCGGTACGCCCTGGTCCTGTGCGTCATCGGCTACTTCGCCGGGCTGGTCAAGCCCGAGACCGGCCGGCTGAAGTCGGCGACCGGCCCGATGGCCGTCGTGGTCGCCGCCGCGATCGGCTCCACCCTGCTCTACGCGGGCGTCGGCGCCCTGGTCGGCGACACCGCCGCCCGCCATGTCGGCCTGCCCGGCCTGCTGTTCTCGGCCGCGCTGTACGACCTGCTGCTGGCCCCCTTCGTGGTGCCCGGCGTGATGTGGCTGGCCCGCCGCGCGGACAACGACCCGCTGGCCGAGTCCGGGCCCGCCGCCAAGGCCGGGAACATCTCCTCGGGTTGGCTCTCCTCCGGTACCGGCCTGCGCATCGGCTCCCAGCGGGGCTTCGGCGCGCTGAAGGCCAGGGCCCGCACCCGTTCCGCCCGCGTCGGCCGGATCAAGGGGGTCAAGCGGCTGTGACAGCCCCCGAGTTCACCCGAACGGGGAAGAACCGGCGGAACCGGGCCAGTTCGGCCGCACGTTCAGCATCCGTACGCGCCTACCAGTCCCGCGCTGAGAGGGGGAGTCAGCAGCAGTGACGAACGCCCACCCGTCGCCCGCCACCGCCCTTCCAATGAATGGGCTGCGCCCATGACCAATATTCCCGAGACCGGGCGGACCCCACGGGTCCAGATCCGGCTGGTCGTCATCCAGATCCTCGTGCTTTCCCTGCTCGGCACCCTCGGCGGCCGGCTGTGGTACCTCCAGATCCGCGAGGGCGCCACGTACCAGAAGGAGGCGTCCGGCAACCACGTCCAGCAGGTCGTGGACCCGGCCGTGCGCGGTGACATCCTGGACGCGCGCGGAGTGCCGCTCGCGGACAACGAGACGCGGCTCGTCGTCTCCGCCTCCCGCACCGACCTGCTCAAGCAGAAGGACGACGGCAAGGGCGTGCTGGCCAAGCTCGCCGCCGTCCTCGGCCTGAAGCCGGAGGAGGTGCAGCAGAAGGTCCGGCTGTGCGACGCCAAGACCCCCCAGCCGTGCTGGAACGGCTCGCCTTACCAGCCGATCCCGATCACCGATGAGGCCACGCCCAAGCAGGCCCTGCAGATCCGGGAGCGGGCCGAGGACTTCCCCGGCATCACCGCCGAGCCCGAGGCGGTCCGCCGGTACGGCGCGCCGGGCAAGGCCAACACCTCCCAGGTCCTCGGGTATCTCTCCCCGGTCACCGACGAGGAGATCCAGAAGGCCAAGGACACCGAGTCGCCCTACCTGCGCTCCGACATGGTCGGCCGCTCCGGCCTGGAGCGGCAGTACGACAAGGAACTGCGCGGCAAGGCCGGCGTCACCCGGTACGAGGTGGACAACCTGGGCCGGGTCATCGGCAAGGCCAAGGCCGACCCGGCGGAGTCCGGCTCCAACCTGGTCACCAGCATCGACTCCCGTATCCAGCGGGTCACCGAGTTCGAGCTGGACAAGGCGATGAAGGTCGCCCGTCAGCAGTTCGACAACATCACCGGCACCAACTACAAGGCGGACTCCGGTGCCGCCGTGGTGATGGAGGCCAAGACCGGGCGCATCGTCGCCATGGCCTCGGCGCCCGACTACGACCCGAACGTCTGGGTGGGCGGCATCTCCGCCAAGGACTACAAGGCCCTCACCGGCAAGAACTCCGACTACCCGCTGCTGAACCGGGCCATCCAGGGCCAGGCCGCACCGGGCTCCACCTTCAAGGTGGTCTCCACGGCCGCCGCGGTCGAGGCGGGATACGACTTCAACGGGCGCTACCCCTGCACGAGTTCGTACTCGGTGGGCGGCCAGGTCTTCAAGAACTTCGAGGGCGAGAGCTTCGGCCCGATCCCGCTGGGCCGGGCGCTCGAGGTCTCCTGCGACACCGTCTTCTACTACCTCTCCGACCAGCAGTGGAAGAAGGACGGCGGCATCAACCCGAAGAAGGGCCAGCCCAAGGACTTCTTCTACAAGGCCGCCCACCAGTTCGGCCTCGGCAAGGAGACCGGCGTCGACCTGCCCAACGAGGTCACCGGCCGCATCCCGGACCGCCAGTGGAAGCTGGACTACTGGAAGGCCAACAAGGACGCCTGGTGCAAGTACGGCAAGAAGGACGGGTCGTACGTAGAGAAGATCGCCTACGAGAACTGCCTCGAGGGCAACAAGATGCGTGAGGGCGACTCGATCAACTACTCCATCGGTCAGGGCGACACCCTCGTCACGCCGATCCAGGAGGCGGTGATCTACGGCGCCGTGGCCAACGGCGGCACGATGTACCACCCGAGCATCGGCAAGGCGGTCATCAGCGCGGACGGCAAGTCGGTGCGCGAGCTGAAGCCGAGGCCCTCGGGCAGGCTGCCGGTCAGCAAGGCCACCCTCAAGGGCATGGACGAAGCCTTCGCGGGCGTCATCACCCGAGGCACCGCCGCGTGGAAGTTCGGCGGCTGGCCGCAGGACAAGATCCCGCTGCACGGCAAGACCGGTACGGCGGAGGTCTACGGCAAGCAGACCACCTCCTGGCTGGCGACCTACTCCAAGGACTACACGGTGATCATGACGATCGCCCAGGCCGGTACGGGTTCCGGAGCCTCCGGTGAGGCCGTGCGCAACATCTACAGCGCGCTGTACGGCGTCCAGGGCGACGGCTCGATCGACAACAAGAAGGCGATGCTGCCGGAGCCGCAGAAGACCCTCCCGAAGGTCCGTCCCGACGGCACGGTCGCCGCGCCCAAGATCAGCAACGACCCGGCCAAGGAGGTGGAGGCCGCGCAGAAGAACAACACCAGCAACGGCGAGGACCAGCCCCCCGCCACCTCGCCGTCGCCCAACACCAACAGCAACACCCGCAGGCGGCCCCGCCGGAGGGGGAGCCGGAGGACGCGCACATGACCGGCAACACCTTCTCCGTCTCCGGGTACGGCCCGAAGCGGGCGGGCTGGACCAGGATCTTCGCCCGTGACTCGCTGGCCCGCAGGCTGGACTGGCCGATACTGCTGGCGGCGCTCGCGCTGTCGATGATCGGCTCCCTGCTGGTGTTCTCGGCGACCCGCAACCGCACCGAGATCAACCAGGGTGACCCGTACTACTTCCTGATCCGGCACTTCATGAACACCGGCATCGGGCTCGCCCTGATGATCGGCACCCTGTGGCTGGGCCACCGCGGCCTGCGCAACGCGGTGCCGATCCTCTACGGCCTCTCGGTGGCCGGCATCCTCGCGGTGCTCACCCCGCTGGGCTCCACCGTCAACGGCGCCCACTCCTGGATCGTCTTCGGCGGCGGTTTCTCGATCCAGCCCTCGGAGTTCGTGAAGATCACGATCATCCTGGGCATGGCGATGCTGCTGTCCGCGCGGGTCGACGCGGGCGACAAGGCGTATCCGGACCACCGCACGGTGCTCCAGGCGCTCGGGCTGGCGGCGGTGCCGATCCTCATCGTGCTGCTCATGCCCGACCTGGGGTCGGTCATGGTCATGGTGATCATCATCCTGGGGGTGCTGCTCGCCTCCGGCGCCTCCAACCGCTGGGTGTTCGGCCTCATCTCGGCCGGCGCCATCGGTGCCATCGCGGTATGGCAGCTCCACATCCTGGACGACTACCAGATCAACCGGTTCGCGGCCTTCGCCAACCCGGAGCTGGACCCGGCGGGCGTCGGCTACAACACCAACCAGGCCCGTATCGCCATCGGCTCCGGCGGGCTGACCGGTTCCGGGCTGTTCCACGGCTCGCAGACCACGGGCCAGTTCGTGCCGGAGCAGCAGACCGACTTCGTCTTCACCGTCGCGGGCGAGGAGCTCGGCTTCCTCGGAGCCGGCCTGATAATCCTTCTCCTCGGCGTCATCCTGTGGCGCGCCTGCCGCATCGCCCGTGACTCGACCGAGTTGTACGGCACGGTCGTGGCCGCCGGCATCGTCGCCTGGTTCGCCTTCCAGGCGTTCGAGAACGTCGGCATGACGCTCGGCATCATGCCGGTCACCGGCCTGCCGTTGCCCTTCGTCTCCTACGGCGGCTCCTCGATGTTCGCGGTGTGGATCGCGGTGGGACTGCTGCAGTCGATCAGAGTGCAGCGCCCCATGTCGGCGTGAGCCTTCGGCGGCTCGGCCATCGGGCCCGGTCGGGTTTCCCTTCGGGGAGACCGGACCGGGCCCTAGGCGTTTTTGGGAGCGTGTGCGGCCGCGGAGTGCGGCGGTCCGCCGGGCCGGACCTGCGGCCTCGACCGTTCCCGGGGGCTGGTTGAGATCGCGGAGGCGTTCTAGATTCGGTTCATGGCGGACGTGAAGCGGGAGATCGAGCGGAAGTACGAGGCGGCGGACGACGAGCCGCTGCCCGAGCTGGCAGGGGCCGGCGCGGTGGCGGACGTCGTGGACAGAGGTGTGGTCGAGCTGGACGCCGTCTACTACGACACCGCCGACGAGCGGCTGGGGGCGGCCTCACTCACGCTGCGCCGCCGTACCGGAGGCGCGGACGCCGGGTGGCATCTGAAGTTCCCCGTCGCTCCCGGTGTCCGGGACGAGATCCGGGCCCCGCTCTCGGACACCGTGCCCGAGGAGATCGCCGCGCTGGTGCGCTCACGGGTCCGGGGTGCCGGGCTGGTCCCCGTGGTCCGGCTGCGTTCCGCCCGCGACGTACGGCACCTGGTCGGCGCGGACGGGACCCTCCTGGCCGAGGCGAGCGTGGACACCGTCGACGCCGAGCGGCTCAACCGCGCGGGCGGCACCGCCCGGTGGACCGAGATCGAGGTGGAGCTGGCCGACGGCGCCGACCCGGCCGTGCTGGACGCCGTCGAGGAGCGGCTCGCGGAGGCGGGGGTGCGGCCGTCGAAGGCGTCGTCCAAGGTGGCCGAGGCGCTGCGCCGTACCGGCGGCTCCCGTGCCCGGTCGGCGGGGCGGACGGCGGAGCCGGTGACAGCGGGGGACCACGTCCTCGCGTACCTCCGGGAGCAGCGCGAGGAGATCCTCGCCCGCGACCCCGGCGTCCGCCGGGACCTGCCGGACTCCGTGCACCAGATGCGCGTCGCCACCCGCCGGCTCCGCTCCGCCTTCCGCAGCTTCGGCTCCGTGCTGGACCGGGACGCCACCGCCCCGGTCGCCGCCGAGCTGAAGTGGCTGGCCCGCGAACTCGGGGCGGGCCGGGACCAGGAGGTGCTGGCGGAACGGCTGTCGGACGCCCTGGACGCGGTCCCGCCCGGCGAGGTCACCGGTCCGGTCCGCCACCGCCTCGCCTCCTGGGCCGCCGCCCGGCACGGCAGTACCCGCGGCCGGCTGCTCGGGGTGCTGGACTCCGCCCGCTACCTCGCCCTGCTGGACAGCCTCGACACCCTGCTCGCGGACCCCCCGCTGCGGCAGAAGGCGGCGCGCAAGCCGGGCAAGGTGCTCACCCGCGCGCTGAAGAAGGAGGGTGACAAGCTGGCCCGGCTGGTGACGGCCGCGCTGGACCAGCCGCCCGGCGAGGACCGTGACCACGCGCTGCACCAGGCCCGTAAGCGGGCCAAGCGCGCCCGGTACGCCGCCGAGGCGGCCGTCCCCGCGCTCGGCGGCTCCGCCCGCGCCCTGGCCGGCGCGGCGAAGAAGCTGACCAGCCTGCTCGGCGAGCATCAGGACAGCGTGCTGGCCCGGCAGACCCTGCGCGAGCTGGCGGCGGTGGCGCACGCGGCGGGGGAGAGCGCGTTCACGTACGGGGTGCTGTACGAGCGGGAGGAGCGGGCGGCCCGGCGCACGGAGGAGAAGCTGCCCGGCAAGTGGGCGAAGGCCCGCTCCGCGTTCCCGCACTGAGCTCGGTGTGCGGAGGGACGCGTCCGAACGGGTTAGGCTTGATGGTCACCCTTCCAGCCGCCGGCCGGGAGATGCCCTTAGTCAGCTCACGAAGGTAATGCCGCGATGTCTGTCGAGTCGGTCTTCCCGCAGCTCGAAGCCTTGCTCCCGCATGTGCAGAAGCCGATCCAGTACGTCGGCGGAGAACTGAACTCCACGGTCAAGCCCTGGGACGAGGCCGAGGTCCGCTGGGCCCTGATGTACCCGGACGCGTACGAGGTCGGTCTGCCCAACCAGGGCGTCATGATCCTCTACGAGGTGCTCAACGAGCAGCAGGGCGTCCTCGCCGAGCGCACGTACAGCGTGTGGCCGGACCTGGAGGCGCTGATGCGGGAGCACGGTGTCCCGCAGTTCACGGTCGACAGTCACCGTCCGGTGAAGGCGTTCGACGTGTTCGGCCTGAGCTTCTCCACCGAGCTGGGCTACACCAACATGCTCACGGCGCTGGAGCTGGCGGGTATTCCGCTGGAGTCGCGGGACCGTACGGTCGACGACCCGATCGTGCTGGCCGGCGGGCACGCGGCGTTCAACCCGGAGCCGATCGCGGACTTCATCGACGCGGCGATCATCGGTGACGGCGAGCAGGCCGTGCTGGACATGACGGAGATCATCCGCCGGTGGAAGGCGGAGGGCCGGCCCGGTGGCCGCGAGGAGGTGCTGCTCCGGCTGGCGAAGACGGGCGCGGTGTACATCCCGGCGTTCTACGACGTGGAGTACCTGCCCGACGGCCGGATCGGCCGGGTGGTGCCCAACCGCTCCGGTGTCCCGTGGCGTGTCTCCAAGCACACGGTGATGGACCTGGACGAGTGGCCGTACCCGAAGCAGCCGCTGGTGCCGCTGGCGGAGACGGTGCACGAGCGGATGTCGGTGGAGATCTTCCGCGGCTGCACGCGCGGCTGCCGGTTCTGCCAGGCGGGCATGATCACCCGCCCGGTGCGCGAGCGCTCGATCACCGGCATCGGTGACATGGTCGAGAAGGGCCTCAACGCGACCGGCTTCGAGGAGGTCGGCCTGCTCTCGCTGTCCTCGGCGGACCACTCCGAGATCGGTGAGATCGCCAAGGGCCTGGCGGACCGGTACACGGACGACAAGATCGGCCTCTCGCTGCCCTCCACCCGGGTCGACGCGTTCAACGTCGACCTGGCCAACGAGCTGACCCGCAACGGCCGCCGGTCCGGTCTCACCTTCGCCCCCGAGGGCGGCTCCGAGCGCATGCGCAAGGTCATCAACAAGATGGTCTCGGAGGAGGACCTGATCCGTACGGTCGCCACCGCGTACGGCAACGGCTGGCGGCAGGTGAAGCTGTACTTCATGTGCGGTCTGCCGACCGAGACGGACGACGACGTCCTCCAGATCGCCGACATGGCGACCCATGTGATCCAGAAGGGCCGCGAGGTCTCCGGCTCGGGCGACATCCGCTGCACGGTCTCCATCGGCGGCTTCGTGCCCAAGCCGCACACCCCGTTCCAGTGGGCGCCGCAGCTCTCCGCCGAGGAGACCGACGCGCGCCTGCAGAAGCTCCGCGACAAGATCCGGGGCGACAAGAAGTACGGCCGCTCCATCGGCTTCCGGTACCACGACGGCAAGCCCGGCATCGTCGAGGGCCTGCTCTCGCGCGGCGACCGGCGCGTCGGCGCGGTCATCCGCGCGGTCTACGAGGACGGCGGCCGCTTCGACGGCTGGCGCGAGCACTTCTCCTACGACCGCTGGATGGGCTGCGCGGACAAGGCGCTGGCCGAGTTCGGCGTCGACGTCGACTGGTACACCACCCGCGAGCGCTCCTACGAGGAAGTCCTCCCCTGGGACCACCTCGACTCCGGCCTCGACAAGGACTGGCTCTGGGAGGACTGGCAGGACGCCCTCGACGAGACCGAGGTCGAGGACTGCCGCTGGACCCCCTGCTTCGACTGCGGAGTCTGCCCGCAGATGGACACCCACATCCAGATCGGCCCGACCGGCAAGAAGCTGCTGCCGCTGACGGTCAAGAACGCGGGTCCGACGCCGGCGTCGAGTGGTCACTCGCACTGACGTGAGCGGGGCGCTCGGCGCCTCACACCAGTGAGCCCCCTTTCCTGATGGAGAGGGGGCTCACTGGTGTGCGGTGGCGGGGAACCTGCGGGCTCGGCACCGCGGCTGGTGCCAACGGGAACTGTCGGGAATAGCCTGGGAAAAGCGACTTCGGAGCGGAACGGGCCCGCCTGAGGTGTGCGATACGTCGAGGGGGATGCGAAACAGGGAGGAAGCATGCCCTGGAATCTGAGCGGCACGTACCTGGAGAGCTGCAACTGTGACGTGGTGTGCCCCTGCACCACCTCGGGCCTCACCGCGCCGGCCGACCACGAGCGCTGCCAGGTGACCTTCGCGTTCCACGTGGACAGCGGGACCGTGGGCGGCGTGGACGTCTCCGACCGCAGCGTCGCCGTCTTCATCGACGCACCCCGGGTGATGGCCGAGGGCGGCTGGCAGGTCGCGCTCTACGTCGATGCCGCGGCCGACGAGAGTCAGGCGGAGGCGCTGGGCAAGGTCTTCTCCGGCCAGGCCGGTGGGCCGATGGCGGCGCTCACGCCGCTCATCGGCGAGGTCCTCGGAGTGGAGCGCGTCCCCATCGTCTACCGCGACGACGGCCGCCGCCATGCCGCGCGGGTGGGTGACGCCATCGACATCGAGATCGAGGACCAAGTCGCCCCGCAGTTCGGCGAGGACGGTCCGGTGATGGGCCTGACGGGCGTGTTCCATCCTGTGAACAGCACGCTGACGATCGCCCGGTCCACCCGGGCGACGGGCGACGGCGTGTTCGGCCGGTCCTGGGACTTCACCGGCGGCAACGGACACTCGGCGCCCTTCACGTGGTCCGTATGACCGAGGGGCCGGTCATTGGGCGTCGAAGGGTGCGCCCTGCCGGGCTTCTGCTGGTAGCCGCGGCCGTCGCCTGGAGCTGGGTGGTGACGCGCTGGGGAGGTATGCAGGCGACGACCGCCACCATGGGCCTGGGACTGCCCGCTTTCCTGGGCGTGTGGACGCTGATGATGGCCGCGATGATGCTGCCCTCCACGGCGCCCGTCGCCGCGCTGTACGCACGCACCATCACCGTGCACCGGTCGAGGCGCATGGTCGCTTTCACCGTTGCGTACCTGCTCGTCTGGGCCATGGCCGGGCTGCCGGCGTATGCGCTGGCCGTGGGCCTGGGCCGGGCGGCGACGGCGGCAGGGACCGCAGTGGCCGCGGCCGTGTTCGCGGTCTGTGGCGTCTACCAGTTCACGTCGCTCAAAGACCGTTGCCTGGCGAGGTGCCGCTCGCCGATCGGGCTCATGCTTCGTTACGCCTCGTACCAGGGACACTCCCGCGATCTGCGTGCCGGAGCCCACCACGGCGCCTTCTGCCTGGGCTGCTGCTGGTCGCTCATGCTGCTGCTGGCGGCATTCGGCCTGATGAACCTGTGGGCCATGGTGGTACTGGCTGTCGTGATCACCGCTGAGAAGCTCGCTCCGGCCGGCCGCCTGGTGGCCCGTGCCGTGGGTATCGTCTCGATCGCTCTGGCGGTAGCCGTCTTCTGGGTGCCGACGCTGGCTCCGGGTCTCACCGGTGGCGGTATGGCCGGCATGTGAGGGACGGTACCGATCTTCCGGGTGCGCAAGTCCAGCACATACGTCTTATATGAACGCGAAGGGCACGGATGGGAGCCGGGGCGGTCACCGCTTCCAGCTGGTTGAGCCCGGCGCCGACTGTCGCCGTGCGAGCGGTGGTGTCGATATGAACCGACTTCAGTTCGCTGACATCGATCACGATGCCGTTGTCGACGTTCGACCAGCCCTCAAGGCTGAGGCCGCCGCTCCGCACCCGCAGCGCCACGTCATGCTGACGTGCCCATGTGAGGGCGTTGACCACGTCCCGGCCAAGGCCGGCGGAACACGACGAAGGGCCCACCGGATGATCCGGTGGGCCCTTCGTCGTGGCTGAGCCGGCGTCAGACCGCCGGGGCGTACTTCGGGTTGGGGCCGTACTCGTTGGCCTCCGGCTTGCCCTCCGAGGCGAGGAAGACGAGCAGGATGATGAAGCCGACCAGCGGGATCAGCGAGATCAGGATCCACCAGCCGGAGCGGCCCGTGTCGTGCAGGCGGCGGACCGCGACGGCGAGGCCCGGGATCAGGACGGCGAGGCCGTAGACGAGCTGGAGGACCTGGGTGTCCAGGGCCGCGTCCACGATCGCCAGCACGATGGTGATGATCAGGTTGAACAGGAAGAACATCCAGTATTCCTGCCGCCGCGCGCGACCGCTGAACACCGCGTACTTCTTGAGCACGTCCACGTACCAGTGCATTTCTCGTCCCCCCAGGGAAGTGCGTGATTGGTCTCCCATGGAAGCAGCACCCCTGGCCGGAATCCATAACTTTGGCGTGATCAGATCAAGGCGTTACGTGGCCGCAGCCGTACGGTGATCAAACCCGTTCCTCACACCGTGCCGGCGGTCGCCAGCCGGGCGTCCAGCCAGTCGAAGACCCGCTCCTCGAACAGCGCCCGCCCCAGCGGCTCGCAGTGCAGATGCGCCCCCTCCTCCTCGGTGAAGCGCACCAGTTCCTTGGGGCCGGGCAGCGCGTCGTACAACTGCTCCGACGCGCCGGGCCAGAAGTGCTCGCCCTCCGGGTCGGTGATCAGCAGCGGGGTGGTGATGTGGTCCACGACGCGGGTGAGGTCGTGCCGGGACACCTCGGTCAGCAGGTCGTACCGAGAGACCTCGCACAGCAGGTCGTAGGGCCTCTCCACGCCGTACGGCTTGGCCCGCCAGTGCCACGTCGCGGCCAGCGCCGGGTTCTGCTCCAGCGCCTCCCCGATGATCGCGTCGAAGGCGTCCCGGTCCCCGGACTCCCACAGCGCGCGCAGGTCCGGCCCGAGGTGCTGCCACCAGCTCTCCGCGACCCGCACCACCCCCGGATCGGCGACCGCCGCCGCGAGCCGGTGCTCGAAGGCCAGCGCGCGCGGCACCCAGTACCCGGCCTGGCTGATCCCGGCCAGCGCGATACGCCGTGGGTCGACGTCGGGGCGGGCGAGGAGGTAGTCCACGACCGGGGTGATGACGTTCTCCCAGTCCGGCCGGAAGGTGACCCCCCGCTCGAAGAGCATCGACTGCTGGCCGGGTCCGTCGAAGAGCAGGACGCGGTACCCCCGCTCCACCGCCGGGGCGCCGAGCAGCGTCCAGGCCGCGCTGAGCGGCCCGTCGCTGCCGTTGTTGGCGATCAGCGTCGGCAGCGGCTCGTCCGTGCCGGGCGGGCTGACCAGATAGCCGGGGAGCGTCGTGCCCTCGTACGGGATGGACACCGGCTCGGCGGGCGGGTCCAGGGCCAGCAGGAACCGGTCGAGGCAGGACCGGTGCTCGGTGAACGCCTCCGCCGCCCGCTTCTCCGCGTCCGGTACCGCGTCCACGCCCACCATCGCGGTGCCCAGATACCCGGCCGCGCGCAGCCACCCCTCGCGGGCGCTGACCAGGTGACCGGCCGCCGCGCACTCCTCCGCCTCCACCCGTACGCGGCGCCCCAGGTCCAGCCAGGCGTCGAACCACACCTGCCCGTCGCCGCCCGCCACCGACGCGGCGGTGCTGAGCACTTCGCCCGCGTCGGCTCCCTGCCGCCACACCGACCCGAGGGCGAGCAGGATCTCGAAGTTGAACTGGTCGTTCTCGCTGAAGCGATACGTCATGACGGCTCCCGGACATGCCGAGCGAACCCCTTGATGGTCCGGACCGCACCTCCCACGGTAAGTGCCCGCCCGCCACCGCGCACCACGGGCGGGCGGCGTGCGGGCGGGGCGGCGCGGCGTGACGATGGGAGGGGGCGGCCCGCGGCTTCCCACGACGGCACACCATCAGGAGAGGACGTCCTCATGGTTGAGCAGGCGACCACGGAACAGACCACCCCCAGCAAGAAGCCGCCCGGCACCGTGAACGTGTTCCTCTCCTTCGCCCCCTGGATCATCTTCGGCGTGGTGGCCAGCCCCAGCACCTGGGAGTACGCGGCCCTCGCCGCCCTGGTCGCGGCCCTCGTGCTGTCCGCCCAGGACCTGCTGCAGGGCAGGATCCGCATCCTGGACGCGGCCGGCATCGTGTTCTTCGCGGTCCTCTCCGTCCTCGCCCTCGCCCTGAACCGCGCGGACCTGCTCTGGCTGGAGACCTACGCCCAGGTCATCTCCAACGGCCTGGTCGCCGTCATCGCCTTCGCGTCGCTGCTCCACGACCCCTTCACCGCCCAGTACGCCCGCGAGTCGACCCCGCGCCAGTACTGGGACTCGCCGGTCTTCCGGCACATCAACCGGGTGCTCACCACGTACTGGGGCGTCACCTTCGCCGTCATGACGGCCTCCACCTGGCTGGCCATCCACTTCCCCGGCCAGGACGACTGGTTCAACTGGGTCGTCCCCGTCGTCCTGCTGGTGATCGCGGTGAAGTTCACCCAGCGCTACCCGGAGACGTACAAGTCCCGCGCGGTTCCGGCAGGCTGAAAAGGCATCCAAAAACGGGTCAGCGGCGTCCATGAGGGTATGGACCTCGACAAGCCGCCCGCGCCACAGCCCCTGGAGGGCTGCCTCGTCGTCGCCCTCCGGCTGCCCGTCCGGATCGTCGTGCTGGTGCTCGTGGTGCCGGTACGGCTCGCGTGGGACGCGCTGGTCGCGGCCGGAGGGTTCCTGCACGCCACCGTGCTGCGGCCCCTCGGCCGCGCGCTGCTGTGGGCCGGCCGGGCCCTGTTCGTCTGGCCCTTCGTGGCGCTGTGGCGCTGGGTACTGGTCCCGGTCGGCACCGCACTGAGATGGCTCGGACAGGTGCTGGTCGTCGCGCCGCTGTGCTGGCTCTACGCCCATCTCCTGACCCCCCTCGGCCACGCGCTGCGCTGGGCCGCGCGGGGTGTGGTCACCTATCTCCTGGCACCGGTCGGCCGGGGCCTGGCCTGGCTCGCGCGGGGTGCCGGCGCCCTGCTGGCCGCCGTCGGGCTCGGGGTGTTCACCGGCGCCGCCTGGCTCGTCCGGAACCTGCTCGTCGTCCCCGCCCGGTGGCTGTACGGCCACGTGCTGAGCCCGGTGGGGCGGGCGCTGCTGTGGGTGGCCGAGGCCCTGGTCACCGGGGCCGGGACGGTCCTGTACTGGACGGCGCGCATCCTGTTCGTGCTGCCCGCCCTCGCGCTGTGGCGCTGGGTGCTGGCCCCCGTGGGCCGGGTGCTGGCCGTGGTCGCGCGGGAGGTCGTCGACGCGCTCGGGCACGCCTGGCGGGTCGCCGGGCACCTCTCCCGTGTCATCGGCCGCGCCCTGGGGACCCTCTTCCGGTGGATCTTCGTGGAGCCTGCCCGCTGGGTGTACCGGACCGTCCTCACCCCGGCCGGACACGTCGTACGGGACGTGGTGCTGCGGCCCGCCGCACGGGCCGCGCGCGAGGTGGGACGGGTCACCCGGCTGACCCTCGCCGCCGCCCGCGAGACCCTGCGCGAGACCCGCCGGGACCTGCGCCGGGCCCTCTTCGGAGAGCCCCGGCAGCAGGTCGCGGTGGACCGGCGGGAACCTCCGGCGCGCGATCCACGTACTCTTGGTAGCAGTACGACCGTTCTCACGAAGGACTAGGACACTGGGCAAGCGACAGCCCGAAGGCCCGCCGCCCGCACCCGCGGTGCAGCGCATCCGACTGCGTTACACCAAGCGCGGCCGCCTCCGGTTCACCAGCCACCGTGACTTCCAGCGCGCCTTCGAGCGCGCGTTGCGCCGCGCCGAGGTACCCATGGCGTACTCGGCGGGGTTCACGCCGCACCCGAAGGTGTCGTACGCCAATGCCGCACCCACCGGCACGGGCAGTGAGGCGGAGTACCTGGAGATCGCGCTGACCGCACCGCGCGACCCCGGGACCCTGCGCGCCCTGCTCGACGAGTCGATGCCCGCCGGGCTCGACATCGTCGACGCTGTGGAGGGCCGCACCTCGGGGCTGGCCGACCGGCTCACCGCCTCCGTGTGGGAGCTGCGGCTGGACGGCGTGGCCCCCGAGGAGGCCAAGGCCGCCACCGAGGCGTTCATGGCGGCGGAGACGGTTCAGGTGCAGCGGATGGCCAAGAACGGCGTCCGTACGTTCGACGCCCGCGCCGCCGTCGTCACCCTGGAAACGCGGGACGAGTCGGCTGATAGGCCCAGCGACCGGCCCTGTGCGATACTGCGCCTGGTTGTTCGGCACGTGACGCCTGCCGTACGACCCGACGACGTCCTGTCCGGTCTTCGCGCCGTGGCCGACCTGGCGCCGCCGGTCCCCGCAGCGGTGACCAGGCTGGCGCAGGGGCTGTTCGATGAAGAGACCGGCACGGTGACCGACCCGCTCGCGCCCGACCGCGAGGCAGCCACGGCCCCGAAGGCCGAACCCGCTGCCGCCGCGACGGTGCCGGCGCCGGAAGGTCCCGCGTAGGGACGGACGCCGTAGCGCCGCCCTCTGATCCGGGAGCCACCTGGGTCGGGCAGCGCACCGACCAGAAGACTTTCGCCAGGCCGTACCGACAAGGCGTACGGAACCGGCGAGACAGGACACAGAGTGCTCCCGTGCGGCGCCCGCGCCCCGGACGGCGGCCACCGCGCATCGCGCGGGCCGCGGACGTCAGCGGTGCCGGTTCTCTTCACGAGACCGGCCCCGGACCAGGCGCGGCGACCCGGGAGCTCCGACGGGAGAAATGCCCGCATGCTCGAACCGACCGAGCCCAACGAGGGCTCCGAACTGAACACCCCGAGCGACACGCTGCCCCCGCGCAGGCGTCGCCGTGCCGCGTCCCGCCCGGCGGGTTCGCCCGCCGCCGCAGCCGGCACCGAGACCGGCGCGCAGCCCGAGGCCGCCGCCCCGGCACCCCAGGCCGAGGCCCCCGAGGCC
>NZ_WWKH01000415.1:0-7837 GCF_009865595.1 Streptomyces sp. SID1328
GACTCGAACCAGTAACCTGCCGGTTAACAGCCGGCTGCTCTGCCAATTGAGCTACAGGGGATCGCTTCGTCTGCATCGAACGCATCCACCTGGGTATTCGCCAGGGGGCGGGCGCTCGCTGCGACACATACATTAGCGCAAGCAGGGGGGTGCTCCGCCAATCGGTTCGCCTCCGGCGCCGGCACAGCACCACAGACCCCCGTCAGGGACTACGCAAGGAAGGGTGGCCCACATGCGCTACCGGCTCACGTTCGTCGCCGGACTGGCCGTCGGATACGTACTCGGAGCACGCGCCGGCCAGCAGCGCTACGAGCAGATCAAGAAGGCCGCTCGCGGGGTCGCGCAGAACCCCGCCGTGCGCAACTCCGCCGAGACCGCCGCCCAGCAGGGCAAGGTCTACGCGGGCAAGGCACTGCACACGGTCAGCGAGAAGGTCGGCGATCACGTCCCCGAGTCGTTCACCGAACGGGTCCGTTCCCGGTTCGGCCGCAACGGCCACGGCCGGCCGGCCGAGGACGACTGGGGCACCAGCCACCCCTGAACCGGCCACCCCACGCGCGTGCCCCCTGAGCAGCGGCTCCAGGGGGCACAGGCGTACCGGCCGGAGCAGCCCGCGCTCTGCGGCAGAATTTGAGCCATGGGGATAGTCGCCGGGTTGGACAGTTCGCCCGCATTCACTCGCATCGTGGTCTGCGACACGGACACGGGGGCCGTGCTGCGTCAGGGGTACGCCCCGCATCCGCTGGACGTGCCGGACGGCGCGCCGCGGCCCAGTGACGTCGACCCGCAGGCGTGGCTGCTCTCCCTGGGGGAGGCCGCGGGCGGCGGGCTGCTGGAGGGCGTGCAGGCCATCGGCGTCTCCACGCAGGCCAACGCCGTGGTCCCGCTGGACGCGCAGGGCAACACCGTGCGCCCGGCCATGGCCGGGGCGGACAAGCGGGCCCAGGTGGCCGCCGCCGACCTGATCGACGCGCTCGGTGGCCGGGAGGCGTGGGCGCAGGCGGTCGGCTGTGTGCCGCAGGCCGCGCGGCCGGTGACCAAGCTGCGCTGGCTGGCGAAGAACGAGCCGGAGAACGCCCGCCGTACCGCCGTGCTGCTCCAGGCGCACGACTGGCTGGTCTGGCAGTTGCTGGGGCGGCCGGTGCGCCGGACCACCGACCGGGGCGGCGCCTCGGGCACCGGGTACTGGTCCGCCGCCACCGGCGCCTACCGGCCCGACCTGGTCGAGCTGGCGCTCGGCCACCAGGTGGCGCTGCCCGAGGTGATCGGCCCGGCCGAGGCCGCGGGCACCACCCCGGAGGGGCTGCTGATCTCCGCCGGTACGGGCGAGACGATGGCCGCCGCCTTCGGCCTCGGCATCGGCCTGGGCGACGCGGTGGTCTCGCTGGGCGCGTCCGGGTCGGTGATGGCGGTGCACACCGAGGCGCTGGCCGACCAGACCGGGATGATCACCTCCCTCGCCGACGCCACCGGCATGCACCTGCCGGTCGTCACCACACTGAACGCCGTACGCGCCCTGCGCGGCACCGCCGAACTGCTGGGCCTGCCCGGCCTGGAGGCCCTCTCCGAGCTGGCGCTGCAGTCCACGCCCGGCTCGCACGGCCTGGTGCTGCTCCCCTACCTGGAGGGCGAGCGCACCCCCAACCTGCCGCACACCGCGGGCACCCTGGCCGGGCTGCGCCGGGAGTCGATGAAGGCCGTGCACCTGGCGCGGGCCTCCTTCGAGGGCATGCTGTGCGGGCTCGCGGACGCGCTGGACGTGCTGCGCGGCCGGGGGGTCGCGGTGCGCCGGATCTTCCTGCTGGGGCAGGCCGCCGAGCTGCCCGCCGTACAGGCGATGGCGCCCTCGCTGTTCGGGGTGCAGGTGGTCGTGCCGCAGCCCGCCGACTACGCGGCGATCGGCGCCGCCCGCCAGGCCGCGTGGGCCCTCGGGGCCGCGCAGGGCACCCTGGACCCGCGTACCCCGCCCGCCTGGCACGGGGCGGCCGCGCAGGTGCTGGAGCCGGGTGACGACCTGGCCGTGGGCCAGGCGGTGCGCCAGCAGTACGTGGCGGTGCGGGAGCAGACGCATCCGGGGGCGTTCCGGGCGTAACCGCACGTACCGGCCGGAGCCGGCGGGGCACCCGATGGGTTAATCGGTTGAGGTAACACCGGTGGAGTGCCCGACGATAGGGCCATGGGCAGTTCCACCGCCCCACCGCCGACTCCGAGAGACAAGCGTGCTCATACGACTTCTGCGGACCTGTCTCAGGCCCTACAAGAAACCCATCACCCTGCTGGTGGTGCTCCAGCTCCTCCAGACCAGCGCCACGCTGTACCTGCCCACCCTCAACGCGCACATCATCGACAACGGTGTCGTGGAGGGTGACACGGGTTACATCCTGACCTTCGGCGCCCTGATGATCGGCATCTCGCTGGTCCAGGTCGTCTGCAACATCGGCGCCGTGTACTTCGGTGCCCGTACCGCCTCCGCGCTCGGCCGGGACCTGCGTGGCGCGGTCTTCGACCGGGTGCAGTCCTTCTCCTCGCGGGAGCTGGGCCACTTCGGCGCGCCGTCGCTGATCACCCGTACGACCAATGACGTGCAGCAGGTCCAGATGCTGGTCCTGATGACGTTCACGCTGATGGTCTCGGCGCCCATCATGTGCGTCGGCGGCATCGTGCTGGCCCTCGGTCTCGACGTGCCGCTGTCCGCCGTGCTGATCGCCGTGGTGCCGGTGCTGGGCATCTGCGTGATGCTGATCGTGCGTCGGCTGCGGCCGCTGTTCCGGTCCATGCAGGCCCGCCTGGACACCGTGAACCGGGTGCTGCGCGAGCAGATCACCGGCAACCGCGTCATCCGCGCCTTCGTCCGCGACGAGTACGAGCAGGGGCGGTTCGGGAAGGCCAACGGCGACCTGACCGAGATGCAGCTCGCCACCGGCCGGATGCTGGCGCTGATGTTCCCCATGGTGATGACCGTGGTGAACGTGTCGTCCATCGCCGTGGTGTGGTTCGGCGCGCACCGGATCGACAGCGGCGGGATGCAGATCGGTGACCTGACCGCGTTCCTCGCCTATCTGATGCAGATCGTCATGTCCGTGATGATGGCCACCTTCATGTTCATGATGGTGCCGCGCGCGGAGGTCTGTGCCGAGCGCATCCAGGAGGTGCTGGACACCGAGTCCAGCGTCGTGCCGCCGGCGGCGCCGGTCACCGAGCTGCGCGGGCGCGGACACCTGGAGATCCGGAACGCGGGCTTCCGCTATCCGGGTGCCGAGGAGCCGGTGCTGCGCTCCATCGACCTGGTGGCGCGCGCGGGCGAGACGACGGCCGTGATCGGCTCGACCGGCAGCGGCAAGTCGACCCTGCTCGGCCTGGTCCCCCGGCTGTTCGACGCCACCGAGGGCGAGGTCCTGGTGGACGGCGTGGACGTCCGCGAGGCCGACCCGGCCCTGCTGGCCCGCACCGTGAGCCTGGTCCCGCAGAAGCCGTACCTGTTCGCCGGCACCGTCGGCAGCAACCTGCGCTACGGCAAGCCGGACGCCACCGACGAGGAACTGTGGGCCGCGCTGGAGACCGCGCAGGCCAAGGAGTTCGTGGAGCGGCTCGAAGGCGGTCTGGAGGCGCCGATCTCGCAGGGCGGCACCAATGTGTCGGGCGGTCAGCGCCAGCGCCTGGCCATCGCCCGCACGCTGGTCCAGCGCCCGGAGATCTACCTCTTCGACGACTCGTTCTCCGCGCTCGACTACGCCACCGACGCGGCGCTGCGCGCGGCGCTCGGCCGGGAGACGGCGGACGCCACGGTGGTGATCGTGGCCCAGCGGGTGGCGACCATCCGCGACGCGGACCGGATCATCGTGCTGGACGAGGGCCGGGTGGTGGGCTCCGGCCGTCACCACGAGCTGATGGCGGGCAATCAGACGTACCGGGAGATCGTGCTCTCCCAGCTGACGGAAGCGGAGGCCGCCTGATGGCCGGTCCCATGGGACGCATGATGGCCGGGGGCGGCCCGGACCAGCGGTCGATGGACTTCAAGAACTCGGGCAAGCGGCTGGTGGCCCAGTTCCGGCCGGAACGGGTCACCATCTACGGTCTGCTGGCCTGCGTGGTGATCAGCGTGGCGCTGAACGTGGTCGGCCCGAAGATCCTCGGCCAGGCCACCGACCTGGTGTTCGCCGGCATCGTGGGCCGGCGGATGCCCGCGGGGGCGTCCAAGGAGCAGGTGCTGGACTCGCTGCGCGCGCGGGGCCAGGGCTCCGTCGCGGACATGCTGCGCAGCACCGACTTCACACCCGGCCAGGGCATCGACTTCGACGCGGTCGGGCGGATACTGCTGCTGGCGCTCGGGGTCTTCCTGGTCGCGGGCCTGCTGATGGCGGTGGCCACCCGGCTGGTGAACCGGGCCGTCAACCGCACGGTGTACCGGCTGCGCGAGCAGGTGCAGGCCAAGCTGTCGCGGCTGCCGCTGTCCTACTTCGACAAGCGGCAGCGCGGTGAGGTGCTCTCCCGCGCCACCAACGACATCGACAACATCGGGCAGACGCTCCAGCAGTCGATGGGCCAGTTGATCAACGCGGTGCTGACCGTCATCGGCGTGCTGGTGATGATGTTCTACGTCTCCTGGCTGCTCGCGCTGGTCGCGCTGGTGACGGTGCCGCTGTCCTTTGTGGTGGCCACGCGGGTGGGCAAGCGGTCCCAGCCGCACTTCGTGCAGCAGTGGCGCACCACCGGCACGCTGAACGCCCACATCGAGGAGATGTACACCGGGCACACCCTGGTGAAGGTGTTCGGCCGTCAGGAGCAGTCGGCGAAGCAGTTCGCCGAGCAGAACGACGAGCTGTACGAGGCCGGGTTCAAGGCGCAGTTCCACAGCGGGGTCATGCAGCCGCTGATGATGTTCGTGTCCAACCTGAACTACGTGCTGGTCGCCGTCGTCGGCGGTCTGCGGGTGGCCTCGGGCACGCTGTCGATCGGTGACGTCCAGGCGTTCATCCAGTACTCCCGCCAGTTCTCGATGCCGCTGACCCAGATCGCCTCCATGGCCAACCTGGTGCAGTCCGGTGTCGCCTCGGCGGAGCGGGTGTTCGAGCTGCTGGACGCCGAGGAGCAGGAGGCGGACCCGGTGCCGGGCACGCGTCCCGCCGAGCGGCGCGGCCGGGTGGAGCTGGACCACGTGTCCTTCCGGTACGACCCGGAGAAGCCGCTGATCGAGGATCTGTCGCTCGCCGTGGAGCCGGGCCAGACGGTCGCCATCGTCGGCCCGACCGGCGCGGGCAAGACCACGCTGGTCAACCTGCTGATGCGGTTCTACGACGTCACGGGCGGCCGGATCTCCCTCGACGGGGTGGACATCCGCACCATGTCCCGCGACGACCTCCGCGCCGGGATCGGCATGGTGCTCCAGGACACCTGGCTGTTCGGCGGCACCATCGCGGAGAACATCGCGTACGGGGCCTCGCGGGAGGTCACTCGCGGGGAGATCGAGGAGGCCGCGCGGGCAGCCCACGCGGACCGGTTCGTCCGTACGCTGCCCGACGGGTACGACACGGTGATCGACGACGAGGGGACGGGGGTCAGCGCCGGTGAGAAGCAGCTCATCACGATCGCCCGGGCGTTCCTCTCCGAGCCGGTGATCCTCGTTCTGGACGAGGCGACGAGTTCCGTGGACACGCGGACCGAGGTTCTCATCCAGAAGGCGATGGCGAAGCTGGCCGACGGCCGTACGTCGTTCGTCATCGCCCACCGTCTCTCCACGATCCGGGACGCGGACACGATCCTGGTGATGGAGAACGGTTCGATCGTGGAACAGGGCGCGCACGCCGAGCTGTTGGCCGCGGATGGTGCGTACGCCCGGCTGTACAAGGCCCAGTTCGCCCAGGCGGTGGCCGAGGTCGACTAGAAAAGAGGCTGGTCGCACGGTTCCCCAGGGGGGTGGGGAACCGCGCGACCAGCCGGAATCAGTCCAGATAGCCCCGGAGTTGATCCGCGTACGCGTGATCCCGGAGCTTGCTGAGGGTCTTGGACTCGATCTGCCGTATCCGCTCCCGCGTGACACCGAACAGGCGGCCTATCTCCTCCAGAGTGCGCGGGCGGCCGTCCGCCAGGCCGTACCGCAACTGGACGACCTTCCGCTCACGCTCCCCGAGGGTGGAGAGCACAGCCTCCAGATGCTGCCGCAGCAGCAGGAACGCGGCCGACTCCACAGGACTTGCCGCGTCCCCGTCCTCGATCAGATCCCCGAGGGCAACCTCGTCCTCCTCCCCCACCGGGGCATGCAGGGACACGGGCTCCTGGGCCAGGCGCAGGACCTCGCGCACCCGCTCCGGCGGGAGTTCGAGGTGGGCGCCGACCTCCTCGGGGGTCGGCTCGTACCCCCGCTCCTGCAGCATGCGCCGCTGCACGCGGACCACCCGGTTGATCAGCTCCACCACATGCACGGGCACCCGTATCGTGCGCGCCTGGTCGGCGAGCGCCCGCGACATCGCCTGCCGGATCCACCACGTCGCGTACGTCGAGAACTTGTACCCCCGCGCGTAGTCGAACTTCTCCACCGCGCGGATGAGCCCGAGGTTGCCCTCCTGGACCAGGTCGAGCATGGTCAGCCCCCGCCCCACGTACCGCTTGGCGACGGAGACGACGAGGCGCAGGTTGGCCTCGATGAGGCGGCGCTTGGCCATGCGGCCCATGACGACGATCCGGTCCAGGTCGAGCGCGAGCCCGCTGTCGAGCGCGGGCGTGGTGCTGAGCTTCTCCTCGGCGAAGAGCCCGGCCTCCACCCGGCGGGCGAGTTCGACCTCCTCGGCGGCGGTGAGCAGGGGGATGCGGCCGATCTCACGGAGGTACTGGCGGAACAGGTCGGCGGAGGGGCCGCCGCTCTCGGTGCGGGAGGCGCCGGGCACGGGGGTCACGGGCTCGTCGTCGCCGGTCAGCTCCTCGGCGGGCGGCTCGGCAGCGTCCTGCGGCGCGGATTCCGGGGCCGTCGCCGGGTCGCCATGGCTCTGCGCGGGCACGGCCCCGAGCAGGCCCGGCTCGGCACCGCCGTGGGCGCTGGGGGCCATCTGCGTGAGGGTGTGGGTCTGCACGGGGGCGACCTCCAGGATGATCGCTGCTCCGGGGGGGTGTGCGGCAGCGGCGCGGCGGAGCGCGAAGTCGACGGCCTGCGCTCCGGGGACTCGGGCACCGCCCCCAGTGTGGGGTACGACACATCTTCGCCACGAGAGTCGTGCGGTGACTTTTTGCTTCCGGTCCGTGACGGCGTGGTGATCCCGGGGCGCGGGGAGCCGGCTAGAGAGCGGCCGGACCCTCGTGCTGCAGCGCCCGGTCGTACCGGGTGAGCACCATCATCTCGTTCTGGACGGCCGCCGACTGGGCCGGATCGGTGTTGCCGAGGCGGGTGAGGGTGGACTGCAGCTCGGTGAGGCGGCGGGTGACGGCACGGCGCCTGATCTGCACCAGCACCATGCCCGCGTAGGTCTCGTCCACCGTGCGGCGCATGATCGTCTCCACGGCCAGCTCGGTGACCATGGCCCGGACGGTGTCGTCGGGGGCGGCCTCGCGGACGCGGACGACGTACTCCTGGGGGTCCTGGGTGCCGAACTCGGCGCCGCCGGCCTCCGCGATGGCCTGGCGGACGGCCGCGTAGGGGGGTGCGGTGAACTCGTCCAGGCCGTAGGCGTCGAAGGCGGGAGAGACCAACTCCGGTCGCTGGAGGGCGAGTTTGAGGAGTTCGCGTTCGGTGGCGTAGACCGGGTTGCGCAGGGTGAGGGCGGGGCCGCCGGTGACGCGGGGCGCTGCCTCCCAGCTCTGCTGGGGGGCGCGGGACTGCGCCTGCGGGGCGGCGCCCTTGCCGCCGCGG
>NZ_WWKH01000416.1:0-8236 GCF_009865595.1 Streptomyces sp. SID1328
CCGGCTGGACCCAGCTCGGCGGCCTCTCCTTCGAGGCCGCGCGGGGGTACGCCGCCGCCGTGGGCCGCGACGGCGACGGCCCCCGCACCCTGGTGGTCAAGGGCGCCCCCGAGACCGTCCTGCCCGGCTGCGCGGACCTCTCCGACCGCGCCCACGATTCCGCCCACTTTCTGGCCGGTGCCGGACTGCGCGTCCTCGCGGTGGCCATGCGGCGCCTCGACGAGGGCGAGACGGAGTCCGACGCCCTCCAAGGGCCGCTGCACGGACTGGAGTTCACCGGCCTGCTCGCCCTCTCCGACGTACCCCGCGAGACCTCGGAGGCGCTGGTGCGCGGCCTCTACGAGGAGGGCGTACGGCCGGTCATGCTCACCGGCGACCACCCGCAGACCGCCCGCGCCATCGCCCGCGAACTCGGCTGGCCCGAGGACACCGAGGTGGTCACCGGCGACGAACTGGCCGCCGCCGACCGGCGCTCCCGTGCCCGGATGCTGCGGGACGCCGGGGTCGTCGCCCGCGTCGCACCCGAGCAGAAACTCCAGGTCGTGGAGGCGCTGCGGGACGCCGGGCGGGTGGTCGGCATGGTCGGTGACGGCGCCAACGACGCCGCCGCGATCCGGGCCGCCGACATCGGCGTGGGCATCAGCGCGCGGGGCTCGGCCGCCGCGCGCAACGCCGCCGACATCGTCCTCACCGACGACGACCTGACCGTCCTCATCGACGCCATCGGCGAAGGGCGTTCGCTGTGGCACAGCGTCGCGGACGCCATCGCCATCCTCATCGGCGGCAACGCGGGCGAGGTCGGCTTCGGCATCCTCGGCACCCTGCTCTCCGGCACCGCCCCGCTGTCCACCCGGCAGATGCTGCTGGTCAACCTCTTCACCGACCTCTTCCCGGCCATGGCGGTGGCCGTGACCCCTAAGGACGGCGACGAGACCGAGGTACGCAACCGCACCGCCTCCCCGGAGGACGCGGCGGGCGGGGTGCTCGGCGCCCCGCTGATCCGGCAGATCCGGCACCGCGCCCTGACCACCGCGCTGGGCGCCGTCACCGCCTGGCTCATCGGCCGCTTCACCCCTGGCACCGCCCGCCGGGCCAGCACCATGGCGCTGTGCGGCGTCGTCGGCACCCAGCTCGTCCAGACCCTCCTCGACCGCCGGGACAGCACCCTGGTCCGGGTCACCGCCCTCGGCTCCGCCGCGGTCCTGGTGGCCGTCATCCAGACCCCCGCCGTCAGCCACCTGGTCGGCTGCTCCCCGCTCGGCCCGATGGCCTGGGCGGGCGTCGCCGTGGCCATCGCCGCCGCCCTGGCCGCCCAGCGGACGCTGCCCCGGCTGGAGGAGATCGTGGCGGGACTGGTGCCGACGGAGGAACCGGCCTAGACGCTCTCCTCGACCGGTGCGGGAGCCTCCTGGGCCTTCCGGCCGGGCAGGTGGTTGAACAGCAGGTTCAGCACGATCGCCGTCAGGCACCCCGCGCTGATGCCGCTGTTCATCACCGTCTGGAACCAGTCCGGGAACCGCGCGTACACCGTCGGCACGCCCACCGGGAGCATGCCGACGGCGACCGAGACCGCGACGACGGTGAGGTTGTGGTTGTCCCGGAAGTCCACGCGGGCCAGGGTGCGCAGGCCGCTCGCCGCGACCGTGCCGAACATGACCAGGCCCGCCCCGCCGAGCACCGGCGCCGGGACGGCGGCCACGACGGCGCCCAGCTTGGGCAGCAGCCCGAGGAGGACGAGAAGGGCACCCGCGGCGGCGACCACCCACCGGCTGCGCACCCGTGTCATCCCGACCAGGCCGACGTTCTGCGCGTACGCGGTGTACGGGAAGGTGTTGAAGACCCCGCCCAGCACGGTCGACAGGCCGTCCGCGCGCAGCCCGTCCGCCAGGGAGCGCGGCTCGACCTCGCGGCCGGTGAGCTCGCCCACCGCGATGAGGTCACCGGTGGTCTCCGTCATCGTCACCAGCGCCACCACGAGCATGGACACGATCGCGGACACCCGGAACTCCGGCGCCCCGAAGTGGAAGGGGGTGCTGATCCCTACCCAGTCCGCGTCCGCGACCCCGCCGAAGTCCGTGAAGCCGGACGGCACCGCGACGGCCAGACCCACCACGATGCCGGTCAGCACGGCCACCCGCGCCAGGAAGGGCGGGGCGAAGCGCTGCACCACCAGCACCACCAGCAGGACGAACGCGGCCAGTGCCAGGTTCCGGGGCGCCCCGAAGTCCTTCGCGCCCGCTCCGCCGGCCGCCCAGTTGCCGGCGACCGGCAGCAGGGAGACCCCGATGATCAGGATGACGGTGCCGGTGACCAGCGGCGGGAAGAACCGCAGCAGCCGGCCGAAGACCGGCGCCAGCAGCACGATCGCCAGCCCCGCGACGATCACCGAGCCGTAGATCGCGGGCAGTCCGCCGCCTGTCGTACCGATCAGCACCATCGGTGAGACGGCCGCGAAGGTGCACCCCTGCATGATCGGCAGCCGCACCCCGAACCGCCAGAAGCCGACGCACTGGATCAGCGTCGCCACCCCGCACACCAGCAGGTCGGCGGTGATCAGATACGCCAGGTCGGCGGGGGAGAGCCGCATGGCGCCGCCCACGATCAGCGGTACGGCCACGGCGCCCGCGTACATGGCGAGCACATGCTGGAGCCCGAAGGCCGCGAGCTGCCGTACCGGGGGAATCTCGTCGACGGGGTGCAGTTCGGCGGTCGTGGCCATGGGGCCTCCTGAGCGGCGGGCGGGGAGCGGCAACCGGACAGCACGAGACCGTAGGGGCCTTGAACAATTTGTTGATTTCCGGTGGGTTGCCGCTGTGTGTCATGCCCACGTGAACGGTGAGGACACCCTCCGCCGCGCTACTCCGACCGCGCCGCCGCCCACAGCGCGTCCCAGTCGGACAGCTTGACCGGGTTCCGGCCCAGGCTCGCGCCCAGTTCCGCCTCGGCCCGCTCGATCGCCAGCCAGCCCGGCCACGCCACCGGGTCGGCGCCCGCCGCCCGCAGCCCCGGCAGCGGGTCCTCCGGCACCGCACGGGACTCCAGCGCGGGGGCGTCCTCCAGCAGCGAGGTCACCGTCTCCTTGGCGCAGGAACGGTTGCTGCCGATGACGCCGGTCGGGCCGCGCTTGATCCACCCGGCCACGTACTCACCCGGCACCGGTACGCCGTCGCTCAGCACCCGGCCCGCCAGATGCGGCACCATCCCCGTCACCGGGTCGGACGGCAGCCCCTCCGGCGGCAGCCCCCGGTACCCCACCGAACGGAGCACCAGCTGCGCGGGGACGTCCTGGAACACGCCCGTGCCCCGCACCCCGCCCTGCCCGTCCGGCTCGGTGCGCTCGAAACGGACCCCGCCCACCCGGCCGTCCGCCTCCAGCACCTCCACCGGACGCAGGAGGAAACGCAGGCGGATCGTCCGGTCGGTGTCCGGGGGAGAGACGGCGGCCCAGTCGCGCAGCACCTCGGCGTTACGCCGCTGGGCGGCCGGCAGCGCCGAGACGTCCACGAAGCCGGGGTCCAGCGCCAGCTCCGCCGGGTCGACCGAGACGCCGACGCCCGGCAGCTGGCCCAGTTCCCTCAGCTCCTTGGTGGTGAACCGCGCCTGCGTGGGCCCGCGCCGCCCGGCCATCAGTACCTCGCCGACCCCGCCCCCGGTCAGCACCTCCAACGCCGCCTGCGGCATGTCCGTCCCGTGCAGCTCGGCCGCGCCGCGCATCAGCATCCGCGTCACGTCGACGGCCACATTGCCGACCCCGATGACCACCGCCGAGCGCACGTCGTGCAGGAAACCCTCGTCGGCCGCGTCCGGATGCGCGCTGTACCAGGACACGAACTCCGAGGCCGACCAGCTCCCCGGCAGCTCCTCGCCCGGAATGCCCAGCGGGCGGCCCGCCGCCGCGCCCACGCAGTACACCACCGCGTGGTAAAGCTCCCGCAGCCGCTCCACCGGCACCCCGTCCGGACCGCCGGCCCCGACCCCGCCCAGGAACCGGACCCGGTCGTGCTCCAGCACCGTCCGGAGGCTGCCCTGGAGAGACTTGATCTTCTCGTGGTCCGGGGCGACGCCGTAGCGCACCAGCCCGAAGGGGGCCGGCAGCCGGTCCAGTACGTCCACGCGCACGTCTGGGTGGCGCTCCACCAGATTCTGCGCGGTGTAGCACCCGCTCGGTCCGGAGCCGACGACGGCGACCCGCAGCACGGCGTACTCCTCACCCCGAGGGCATCGGGTGACAGCCCTGACGGCTCCAGCATGGCACCGCGCGGCGGGGTCGGCAGGGAGGCGCGCTACTCGCCTTCGTCCGGCTGCCTCTCCGTGGCGAAGAAGCGGGACAGGTTGCCCCGGCCGGGCTCGGCGTCCGTGCCGCCGCCCGGTGGCCGGCCCAGCGCCCCGTCGAGCCCGTAGCGCTCGAACAGCTCCGCTCGAAGGACGGGGATCGGCATGGGCACCCCCGGTACCAGTGCGGCGTACACCGCGCCCATCAGCAGGGCCCGGAGCATCGGGTAACCGGCCGTGACGTCGTCGGCGCCGCCGCGGGCGATCGTGTCGCCGAGCAGTTCGGAGAGGCGCTGCTGCTCCGGGCACTGTACGAAGCCCTCCTCGTGCAGCAGGCCCGCCATGTGCTGGCGCATGAGCACCGGATGCTCCCGCGCCAGGCCCAGGATCGCGTCGATGGCACGGGCCAGCCGCTCCCGCCCGTCCTCGGTACGCGGCTCCCGCTCCAGCGCCTCCTCCAGCGTGCGGTGCATCAGCCGGTGCACGGCGGACTGCACGAGCCGGCGCTTGCCGGGGAAGTAGTACGAGACCAGTCCGCGCGCCGATCCGGCGCGGTCCGCGATGTCGCCGAGGGTCGTGGCCTCGAACCCGCGCTCGTCCACCAGTTCGACCGCTGCCTGCAGGAGCCGCTCGCGCGAACGCCGCCGCAGCTCTTCATTGACCGAGGCGCTGCGCGGGGACATTGTCGAACTCCTGCGTTGACTGGCTGTCAGCCAACTATACTCACGGCATGAGGCACCGCATCGCGCGGGGCCTTTTCAGGGCTGCCGTTCGTCTGAGCGCCGCGGGGGAGCGCCTCAGACGGGCGGCAGTTCCGCGTTTTTCAGCAGGTCCAGCACGGGCAGCAGGGCGTCCGGGCGTTCGTGCACCGGCAGATGGTCCACGAAGTGCACCCGGCAGCCGAGCGCGGCGGCGCCGCCGTCCGCGGCCCTGCTGTCGCCGACCATCAGCGTGTGCTCGGGTTCCACCCCCAACTGCGCGCAGGCGGCGGCGAACAGTCGGGGGTCCGGCTTGCGTACGCCGTGCTCGTAGGACAGCACGTACGCGTCCACGTACGTGTCGAGCCCGTACTGCCGGAAGACCGGGCGCAGGTCCCAGCCGATGTTGCTGACGATGCCGACGGCGATTCCGCGCCGGCGCAGTTCTTCGAGGACCTGGGCCGCGTCGGGGTACGGCGTCCACGCGGCGGGGGTCACGGCGCGGTCGTACAGCGCGTCATGGAGGGCGTCTGCGGGCAAGGGCACCTGCCGGGAGAGGCCGGTGTACGCGGCTCGGTGCGACGTGGTGTCGAGGTCCCGCTCGTTCCAGGCCGCGGCCAACTCCTCCGGGACGGCGGTCGGTTCGGCACCGCCGGGCAGCGCCCCCGCGATCTCCAACGCGGCTGCCGCTTCGATAAGTCGGGGCTCCTCCATCCTGGTGCCGGTCGCCGCCAGGGTGGCGCGGAGCCAGGACTCGGTGGACTCCGTGCGGCACAGCGTGCCCGAGAAGTCGAACAACACAGCGGTCATGGCCGGACCCTACTCCTGCGCCCGTGCACCAGTGAGGGACCGGCCACCCCCAGCGCCCAGAACAGCCACCGTCGCCGTCATGGCATGCCCGGACGGAAACCCTAATGCAACGCCCGCAACCCCGGAACGAAAGCGACGATCACCGGAAGTACCGGTACCAGGGCGGCGGTTGCCGTCAGGCGGAGGCGCTGCGGGGCCGGGAGGCGGGGCGGGGCCGCGAGGAGGCGGTTGACGCGCTGGGGGAGCTGGGCGTGCGGGGTGGGGGAGGGGCCGAAGACGCCTCGGTCCTCGTTGAGGTCGACCAGGGCCAGGGCGGTGGTGACGCGGCCGAAGCGGCGGGAGGCGGTGTCGTCGGCGGCCAGTTCGACCAGGCGGTGCATCTCGTCGCGGAAGGCAGCGAACACCGGGACCTGGGGGAAACCGCCGGCCAGGGCGGCGGAGCAGTGCAGCAGCCAGTCGTGGCGGAAGCGGGCGTGGTCCTGTTCGTGGGCCAGCAGGGCGTCCAGGCGCCTGCCCTTGAGGCGGCGGAGGGCGGCCGTCGTGACGACGAGCCGGGGCGTGGCACCGGGGAGCCAGTACGCGTCCGGGCGGTCGCCCTCCAGGACCACCAGGCGTCCGCCAGGCTCCTCACCCGGCAACAGGGGTGCGCTCCATCAGTTCGGACCGGCTCGCCCGTCGGCGGCGCCGCGCGTGCAGCACCTCGCCGGCCAGCATCGCCAGGGTCCACAGCCCTCCGCAGGCGAGCGTCACGGCGGTCGGCGCCGCCCAGGGACCCGCCGCGCCGAGGGCGTATGCCTCGACGACCCCGTGCGGGGCCCCGCTGAACAGATGCCCGCGCACCTCGTGCCAGGCCGCCGCCGCGCTCAGGGTCATCGACAGCGCGCAGCACAGCAGGACGGCGGCCACCACACACTGCCAGGCCCACAGCGCCACCACCGGCTCCCGGTCCGGCCAGTCGGCCCGGGCCAGCAGGCGCGGGGCCGCGACGGAGGTCAGGATGCCGAGCAGCAGCAGTGCCACGGGGACGCTCATGGCAGCACCCTATGAGCACCGGACCGCTCGCCGGCGTCGAAGTGACGCAGGCAACTCCCGCGCGCCGCATACCGCTTGACGTGTCACATCGTCAGAAGCATCGCCAGCATGCCTATCCCCATCGACAGCCGGCACACCCGGGACAGCTCGGGCCGGTCGCCCCACCGCACCGAGCCGGGGCCGCCCCGTACGGTCACCGGCACCAGGCGGGCGCCGGTCATAAGGACGTAGCCGGTGAAGTAGAGCAGCAGCGCGCCGGTCAGCCAGGCCGGCCCGGAGCCGCCCGTGTGATGGTGGTCAGCCGGGGCCGCGGCCATCAGCACCGCCATGTACACCATTGCCGTACTGCCCAGCAGATGGTGCAGATGGTGGGCGCTCCGCCGCGCCGGCCACAGCGCGCGGAGCGCGGCCAGCCCGAAGACGGCGGCGTACAGCGGCCACACCCAGCGCGGCGGGGCGAACACCGCGGCCGGTACCGCCATCGCCGCCATCCCGAAGCCCATCAGCGCCTCGCCGCCCGCCGCGCGGCGCTGCTCCTCGACCCCGCTGCGCATCCGCAGCAGGCAGTAGGCGCCGGTCGCCGCGCACAGCGCGACCAGCAGCCAGGCCGGTGACACCGGTCCGTGCACGCGCACCACCCCCGTTCGACGCCATGTCGAGGGATGCGATGCCCACGCCACGCGCAGCGCACGCGAGCGCAAGGGGGTGTACGGGGAGCGTTCGCCGGAGCACGGCGTGTGACCAGCCGGGATGCAGGGCAGCCGCAAGTCTTTTACTGGTGAAACACCTGTTAAATTATTCGTATGAGCAGCCGCCGCCTCCCCCTCACCCAGGCGCTCCGCCTCCAGGGGCCCTCCGCCATCTGGTTCAAGCCCGCGCTCAGCGTGGTCGTGTCGACGGCCCCGCCCAACCTCCTGCTGCTGGCCCTCGGCCGCCTCGACCTCGCCCTCTACACGATGGCCGGCTCCCTCTGCGCGCTCTACGGCCACCAGCGTCCCTACGCGGCCCGCGCCCGCGTCCTCACCGGGGTCGTGCTCGGCATGACGGCCGGGCTCGCCGTCGCCCTGCTCGCCTCGGCGCTCGCCCCCGGCCCCGTCGTCCTGGTGCTCGTCGGCGCCCTGCTGGCCGCCGCGCAGAAGACGGTCTGCGAGTCCACCCGCGTCGGACCGCCCGGCAACGTGGTCGTCACCTTCATCAGCTCCGCCGCCCTGTTCATCCCGCAGACCCCCGGCCAGGTCCCCGCCCACCTCGGCCTCACCCTCGCCGCCGGAGCCTGGGCCTGGCTCATCTGCATGGCCCCCGGAATGCTCCGACCGCACGGCCCCGAGCGCCGGGCCGTCGCCGCGGCCCTCAACGCCGCCGCCGGCCTCGCCGACCAGGACCACGCGCCCGCCCACCCGGCCCTGCACACCGCCTGGCAGGCC